>JALSLF010000473.1 GCA_026988445.1 Bacteroidales bacterium | reverse complement strand
GAAAACTGATAAGTTAAAGTATTTAATTTAATATTAACATTTGATTGCGATTGAATTTTACTAAAACAAAACCCGCAAAAAATCAGTATTATTAAGAAAAAACGTTTCATTGTAACTTGATTTTAAAATAAACAGTAATAAAACGCTTTTATTTAAAAAATATTTGAAAATACAGTTTTAATAAAATAAGTAATCAGTAACTCTTTGGAAACTATCAAATTTTACAAAGCTTCAGAAAACACAATTTATCAACTCACGACTTCCTATAGATAAGATTTTAGTTTTATAATTATTCATCTATTTCTTTATCGCTCTTAGACTTAAGTTGTTTTGCATTTTTACCGGTAATTACTTTTTTTCCGGTTGTTTTTTCCAATTGTTTGCGTGCTGCCTGTGCAACTTTCCCCCCTTTTTTTGCCACAACTTTATTTTCCGGAAAATTTTTCGGCTTTTCTTTTTTAGATATTTCCGTTGTAGATGCTTCGGCAAGCATATTAAATACAAGTTCAAGGTTTGTCATATTATCTCGCAAGTTTTCCTTTTTTAAACCTTTCAAATGTTTATATTGCTTGGTAGTTAACCCACTCCACGCTTTGGTTATTTCATTGGTAAGTATGGCGTATTCCAAGCCTTTTTTTACGCCTCGTTTGTCCCATTCATCGGTGAGCTCTTTACGTATTTCAATACTTTTTAATCGTTGATTTATCCAATTAGGGCTGTATCCTTTTTTCAGGTATGTTTCCATAGCCCGTTCAAAAGCCAATTCAGGGTCTTCTATTTCGTCTATTCTTTCGGCACCTACTTTTGCCAACCATTGTTTAAAAGGCTCGGCTTTTTTAGATGGGATGGATTGTATTAGTCGTAAAAGTTGTTCTGTGTCTGCTACATCCGTAAAACGCATTTTACCGTCTGCGGCTTCCATTTTCAAACGGTTACAATTTGTAACCGTTTGGTTACCCTCTTTCAAAAGCCTATGTTTCAATACTTTCCAGTAGTTTCTAGCTCCTTGGTTATCTTTTTGTTCCGTAAGAATGTTTATAACATCAATAATAGAAAAATACCATTTTTCCTTATCTTCGTCCCAAACAGTACGAACTTGCTTTTGTTCAAAAAGTTTTATGGCTGTTTCTTTTGTCATTGTTTAAATTTGTTTGTTTTGTTATAACTTTAAGTTAAATCACACCACAGTGTATCCTGTAAACACATCAGTCATAGATATTTTCACCGTTTAAAATCGTTTTACATCCTTTGTTATTTGATTTTAAACAGTAATAAAACGATTTTATTTAAAAAATATTAAAAAAATAGAGCCTTCGTTTTAATACCCAAATTCAACCACAGTTATTCCTGCTCCACCTAATTCTATTTTTTCATCTTTAAAATGTTTAACCAACGGATAGGTTTTTAAATAATCACGAATTAATTGCCTAAGAATACCGTTTCCGGTTCCATGCAAGATTTTCACTTCTTTTGCTTCAACCATAACTGCTTGATCAAGATAGTTTGCAACAATTTGTAAGGCTTCTTCGGCACGTTTACCGCGCACATCCAGATTATGCGAGAATTTTATTTTAACTTTACGAACATCGTAATTGGTTGCTAATGATTTTGGCTTAACAGCCTGTTTTTTATAGGCATTATTACTGATTTTCTTTATTTTATCTCTATGTAAATACATTTGCATATTCCCCAAAGACACTAAATACTTATTGCCTTTTATTTCCAGTACTTCACCTACTCCACCGGTATCAAGGCTGACTTTATCACCAACACAGATAGGTGTATCAATTAGTTCTTGCTTTTCTACGGTTTTTGTCTTTTGTTTTTGTCTTTGCTTATTTTTTAGTTTTTCAACTTTTTTTGAAAGATATTTTTCTTCGTTTTCAAAGCGCTGATGCACATGTTCTTTTAAGTTTTCTAATTTTTGGCGTTCTAACTTAATTTTTTCTTTATCTGCATTGGTTTTTCGGATTTCATAAATTGTATTTTCAAGGGTTTTATTAATCCCCGAAAGAATTTTTTCGGCAGTCTGTTTGGCTTCACTGATAATTTCCTTTCTTCTATTTTTAACCGCTTCGGCTTCTTGTTCGTATTTTTTTAAAATACCTTCCAACTTAATTTCTTTGTTTTTTAGTTTTTGATTTAAATCGTTTAAGCGCTTGCGTTCTTGCTCAATTTTTTTCAGGTTTTTATCAAAGTCAATATGGTCTTTACCTACAATTTGTTCCGCTTTTAAAATAATTTCATGAGCTAATCCGATATTTTTAGCAATTTCAAAAGCATAAGAGCTTCCGGGTCGGCCTATTTCCAAGCGGTAAAGCGCTTTCATATTATCGGTATCAAACAGCATGGCTCCGTTTACAATCCCATTGTTTGCAGTGGCAAAATGCTTTAAATTACCATAATGCGTGGTTATTAAGCCGTAAATATTTTTTTTTAATAAGCTATCCAACACCGCTTCGGCAATGGCACCACCTAAAGCAGGTTCAGTACCCGAACCAAATTCATCGATTAAAACCATCGAATCATTATCGGCATTTTCAACAAAAAACTTCATGTTCTTTAAGTGCGAGCTATAAGTACTCAGGTCGTCTTCAATGGATTGTTCATCGCCAATATCAATAAAAAGCTTATTAAAAACAGCAAAAACAGAATGATTACTTACCGGTACCGGTAAACCACATTGCAACATATATTGTAAAAGCCCCACTGTTTTTAAACAAACCGATTTTCCGCCTGCATTCGGTCCGGATATTAGTACAATACGCTGGTTTTCATTAAAATAAATATCCAAAGGTACTACTTCTCTGCCTTCTTTCTTGAAAGATAGATAAAGCAAAGGGTGCCTTGCCGATTGTATTTTTATTTGTTTTTTCTTACTTAGTTTTGGTACTGTTGCCTCAATTTCAATAGAAAATAACGATTTTGCGCGAATAAAATCAATTTCGGCAAGAAAATCAAACCCGGTAATTAAATCTTCGGCATAAGGACGAATATCTTCGGTAATTTTTTTCAAAATACGAATAACTTCACGCCTTTCGGCAAATTCAAGTTCCCTGATTTCATTATTGTGCTCAATAATTTCAATAGGTTCTACAAATGAAGTTTTTCCGGTAGCCGACTCATCTACTACAAAACCTTTAATTCGGCGTTTATTACTTGCCGGAACAGGAATCAGCATTTTCCCGTTACGAACCGTTAGATTAGTTTCTTTGTCAATATAACCGCTTTGTTTTGCTCTTTGCAGTATGCCATGCATAATTTTTGATACAGACGACTGCCGTGCTGCCAGTTTAGAGCGTATATCCGACAATTCAGGGGAAGCTTTATCTCTGATTTTTCCTTGTTTATCAATAATCTGATTAATCCGGCTAATAATGTAAGGGTATAAAGGTATATTTCCCGCAAGTTTTTTTAATTCCGGATATTTATCATCCTCTGTTTTTTTAAAAAAAGAATGTATTGCTTTTATTTCTTCCAAAGAACGTTTTAAATCAAATAATTCCTGCAATTCAAAAAAAGCACCTTCAACATCCAATTTGCTCAATGCTTCACGCAAATCAAAAAAATATTGAACAGGAAATTCTTCATCTGAACGGATAATTTGTAAAAACTCATCGGTTAAAAATAGTCTTTGCCGAATATCTTGAAAATCATCTGCAAATAACAAATTGTCAACTTTACTTTTACCCAATGTGCTTATACATCTATTTTTTAATAAATTACGTATATTGTCAAAACCTATTTTTTCTTCAAAATTTTCCGGAAATATCATAATAAACATATTGTTTGGCGCAAAAATAGCTATAATATTCAAAATGATTTTTTTAAAATCAAAAAAATGTATATTTTTAAAAAATTGAGGAAATAGTATTAAAACTCAAAAAAATAACAGGCAGATGAAAGAAAGAATATATCCCATTTACCACAAAGGCAAAACAATTTATTATACAGATTGGACAAATTTGTTGGAAGAAGAAGAAGCTTTAGCTGCGATTGAAGAAACTACGAGCTTCATTGAAAATAATAATGAATATAACTTACTAGAAATTGTAGATATAAGCAACTCCTATGCTTCACCAACAATTTTGAATGCACTAAAAAAATCGGCAAAAAGAACAAAACCTTTCAATAAAAAAAAGGCGATAGTAGGTATAAAAGGAAGTAAAAAAATATTACTAATGGCAGTAAACCGTTTTATTGATGGAAGTATAAAAGGGTTTGAAAGTGTAAATGAGGCAAAAGAATGGCTGGTTGCTGATAAACTTTAAGATTATGGATGCTATTTTAAAACCTATGCTAATTATGTTGGTGGTCGGTATTCCGATAACCATTATCTTAATGAGAGTTTTATTTAAAAAATCGGTTTTTGCTCCTATAAGTACCATTTGGGTTATAACCATAATCATCACCTCCATAAATACGCAAGCCCGGATATTAATTGATGCTTATACTCAGGCTATTGCATTGCCGGTAGGAATAATTGCCGTAGTTGTAGGTATTTATTATGCTGCCAAATTTGTAAAAGACCCGCTAAATGAGATGATTGATGACTTGTCAAAACTATCCAAAGGGAACATTAATATTAAAATTGCCGGAAAATATGATGAACGAAAAGATGAAATCGGAATTTTGGCTCGTTCAATCAATGATTTATCGAAAAATTTTAATCGTATGATTGCAGAAATACAGCAAAATTCAATCAATATTGTAAAAACAAGTAATGAGCTAAACAGTATCACTCATGATTTACTAAATTATGCATCTTCACAAGCATCATCCATACAAGAAATTTCGGCAACTATGGAAGAAATTACAACAAATATAAATATGAATACTGACAATTCTATTAAAACAGAAGTATTAGCCGATAAAACCGTTGATGCTATCAAAGAAAGTAAATCATCAATAGAAAATTCAAATCATGCAATGAAAGATGTTGCAGATAAGATTAAAGTAATTAACGATATTGCCTTTCAAACCAATATTTTGGCTTTAAATGCAGCCGTAGAAGCTTCGCATGCCGGTGCTGCAGGAAAAGGATTTGCTGTAGTAGCTGCCGAAGTAAAAAAACTTGCCGAAAAAAGTAATGCCGTGGCAAAAGAAGTTGAAGAAGTTTCAAATAAAGTAATTGAACTCTCGGAAAAAGCGGATGGAAATTTTCATGAAATTGTTAAAGAATCTTATGTAATCAGTGATTTAATAAAAAATGTAGCCGAAGCCAATAAAGAACAAAATATGAATGTACAACAAATTAATAATTCTATTCAGGAACTAAATAAAATGTTACAAAACAATACAGGTGCAATTGAAGAAATAAGCTCAAAAACTGATTTTTTAGATAAAACAGCTCAAAAACTCAATGAATTAATATCTTATTTTAATGTAAAAAATTAATCCTAGATAAATAGCTTAATTTAGCTTAATCATCACCAAAAATATAATTTCCCGGTAATGAACAAATTTAAATTTATAATATTTTTAATTTTACTATCGAATTTTTTCCGTATAGATTCTGATTCTTTAAGCTATTTACACATAGCCAATGCAGAAGATAAATATTCGGAAATATTTTATAATGAGTTAAATTATTCAACAAACCGCACAATCGCTTATAGTAATTTCAAGATATCTAAAATAGAAAAAAGAATAAATATTAAGCACTTAACAATAATAAAATATTTTTATAGACATTATTACCGGCAAAAAGAATACGTTTATTGGCAAAAATTCAATACGGTTTTAAAAAATTTTATCTGTAAAAAGTATTTTAGTATTTTTAATCGTACATTTTACAAAATTTCTGATTTGGTAATAATTAATAAAACACTGCTTGAATGAATATTATCACTTATATACTTATTTTAAATATTTATTTTTTTACATAAAAATTATCAATATGAACACAAAAAAAAATTTCATTATATACACATTTCTTTTATCAATAAGCTTGATTGTTTTTTCTTGCTCAAACAATAGTGAAAAAAATAACAATGCAACGAACGAAGGGCTTGAAAAAGACACAATACATAAAGGTGAACAGAAAGATCATTGGTCTTATGCCGGAGAAACAGGACCGGAATATTGGTCTGAAATAATTCATGGCAGCCAATGCGACGGTAAACATCAATCGCCTATTGATTTTAGTGGCGAAATGTTGGACAAAGATTTTGAAGCACTTAATTTAGACTATAAATTAGACAGTATTTTAGATATTACCAATAATGGGCATACTGTACAAGTAAACATTCCTTGGGGCAAGTTTACCTACAACGGGAAAGAATATAATTTAGTTCAGTTTCATTTTCATGCACATAGCGAGCATAGTCTAAACGGAGAATATTTCCCCTTAGAGGCTCATCTAGTACATGTTACACCGGATAACGAAATTGCAGTTATCGGAATTTGGTATAAAGAAGGTGCAGAAAATCCGATTTTAGCAAAAATTATAGATAAAGCACCCAAAAAAGCAGGCGAAACCGTTCATTCGGTAATTCAAATAGACCTGAACAATATGTTGCCTGTTAATCATTCCTATTATCATTATGTAGGTTCGTTGACAACACCCCCTTGTACCGAAGGCGTAGAATGGTTTGTAATGAAAGAGCCGGTAGAGGCAAGCAAAGAACAAATTGAAAAAATTAAAAGTGCCATGCCGGCTAATAACTATCGTCCGGTACAGAATAAAAACGACAGAGTAATTGAAGATTATTAGTATCAATTCGCAGCCTTTACTTAAAATAAAGGCTGCGAGTTTACAAACTAATCTATCCCATGTCCGTATATTTTCGGAAATTTCTTTGGATTTACCTCATGCATCATTTCATAAACGGTATCAAAAACATCTTCGGCATTCGGGTTTGAAAAATAATCACCATCAGTAGCATAAGCCGGGCGATGTTCTTTTGCCGTTAATGTGCGTGGTGATATTTCCAAATAAAACCATGCTTGTTGCTCTTCCAATACTTTTTGCATCATAAAAGATGTAGCACCTCCGGGAACATCTTCATCAAAAAATAAAACTTTTCCAGTTTTTTTAATCGACTCCAAAATCATCCGGTTTTTATCAAAAGGCAATAAAGTTTGAACATCAATTAATTCTACCGAAATATCAAACTCTTGAAGTTGTTTTACTGCATCCTGCGCAATACGCACACATGAACCATAGGTTACCATTGTAAGGTCTTTACCTTCGGTAAGTATTTCAGGCACACCGAGTTCTTGGCAGTATTCACCCGGATTTTCCGGTCGGTTTTCTTTAAGCCGGTACCCGTTTAAAGGTTCAATAACCAATGCAGGGTCATCCCCTTTGAGCAGTAAATTATAAAAAGCAGCTGCTTTAGTCATATTACGCGGCACACACACATGCATTCCTCGCACAGAGTTAATAACCATACTCAATGGCGAACCGGAATGCCAAACCCCCTCCAAGCGATGTCCGCGGGTACGTACAATTACAGGTGCTTTTTGTCCACCTTTGGTGCGATATAAAATAGTAGCCAAATCATCACTCAAAGTTTGCAAAGCATACAAGAGATAGTCAAAATACTGAATCTCAGCGATTGGGCGCATGCCTCTAAGAGCCAAACCTATTGCCTGTCCGATAATGGTTGCTTCACGAATACCGGTATCACTAATGCGTAATTCACCGTATTTTTTTTGTAAGCCTTCCAAACTTTGATTTACTCCGCCAATTTTTCCGGTATCTTCACCAAATGTTACCAAAAGCGGATTTTTTTCAAACAATACATCAAAATTATCTTTTAAAATAAGCCTTCCGTGCACTAAGCTTTCCTTTTCGGGATATTTTACAGCAACGGATTTTAATTTTAAAGTTGATGTTTCAAACGGACTGTACAAAAAACTGTTAAAACGGTCATAATTTTCTTTTTCCTTAATATCCAGCCACTTAGAAAGCCTTTGCTTTAAACCGTCTTGTTGCGCACAAGATGAACATACGTGTCTTAATATTCTTCGTGCAGCACTAACACTTGATTTTCTAATTGGGCTACGTTCACGCACCAGTGCATTTCTTATTTCTTTAACTTTTGCATCGTTAAATTGATTACACACACAAGATTTTTGATCGATAATTTCCACCAATTCATCACGTTCTTTTTTAATGGGTTCTTGAAAATGATTCCATGCTTTTTTTCTGCCTTCAGAAGCTATTTTTTTCCCTTTTTCTTCCAAAGCATTTAACTCTTCGGTGGTTGCAATTCCTTCTTCCAATATCCATTCGCGCATTTTACGTATGGGGTCATAATCCTGTTCCCATTGCAGGCGCTCGGCAGATTTATACCTTTCGTGTGAACCCGATGTTGAATGTCCTTGCGGCTGCGTCATTTCTATCACATGAAAAATAACCGGCACATGCTCTTCACGGCAACGAGCAACTCCTTCTTCAAAAGTATTGCAAAGTGCGGCATAATCCCAACCCTTTACTTTGTAAATATAAAAGCCGTTTGTATTTTTTTCTTTTTCAAAACCCTTTAAAAGTTCCGAAATATCCTCTTTTGTGGTCTGATATTTTTTCTCTACCGAGATACCGTAACCATCATCCCAGATAGTCATTGCCATAGGTACCTGCAAAACACCGGCAGCATTTAATGTTTCAAAAAAATGCCCTTCGGAAGTGCTTGAATCTCCAATGGTTCCAAAAGCCACTTCATTTCCTTTGTTTGAAAATTGTGTAAATTGATGCAAATCTTTATTCTGGCGATAAAGTTTTGATGCATAAGCCAGCCCGAGTAAACGCGGCATTTGTCCTGCTGTTGGCGAAATATCCGGTGATGAATTTTTTTGTTTTGTCAGCTCTTTCCATTGTCCCTTGCTATCCAAACTACGGGTAGCAAAATGATTATTCATTAAGCGTCCGCCGTGTGCAGGATTGTATTCCAAGTCGGTATCTCCATATAACTGGGCAAAATGCTCTTCGGCAGAATACAGTCCGGCAGCCATCATAAAAGTTTGATCGCGGTAGTAACCTGAACGAAAATCTCCGTTTTTAAAGGTTTTGGCTAAAGCAATTTGAGCAATTTCCTTTCCATCACCGAAAATTCCAAATTTTCCTTTACCGGTTAATACATCTTTCCGACCAAGAATACTGGCATGACGACTAATATTTGCCAATAAGTAATCGTCTAATATTGTTTTTTTGTCGAGATTAATTTTTAATTTTTGAAATTCACTCATATTTGGTTCAATTTTGACTGTAAAAGTACAATAATTTAGATTATCTCTAAATAATAAATCATATCTTTATCTTAATTTCTTGAATATGAAAATCAATCTTTATTTTTATGATAAAATTCAGTGCTGATAATCAATTAATTACACAAACACCCTCTCATAAATTTTATTTTCACATTTATTCAAATCCAATTTTAAAAATAATGCATAAATAAATTTTGAAATATTTATTTATAAATTCATACTTTTGCAGTTGAATCAAAAAAATAGTAACACAAATGTTTTTACAAGTTTTATTAATATCGATTGTATTTATAGGCATTGCCATGTTTGGCTTTGCTGTTAAAATTATATTTTCTAAAAAATCAGAATTTCCCGAAACACGCATTGGTCATAATAAAGCATTGCGCAATAAAAAGATTTATTGTATTAAGACCGAGCAAAAAATAATTGATAAAAATATTAAGAAGGGGCTTTTGGAAGGTGGATCATGCAGTTCTTGCATGTAATGCAAGCCTATACGAGCAAATTGTATATACAGTTTTACAGGGATTTTTTTAAAAACTAAGTTGAATTATGCGCAAATTTTTACAATAGAAATATTTATGCATAATTTAGGCTAAATAAAGCAGTTATGAAATAAATGGTAAAAAATTTTCTCTGTGAATGATTTCAAAACCGGCATTAGAATATGTTTCAAGCCATTCTTTTTGGATTTTCATTTTTTTAGGGTTCCATTTAAACTCATAACCATAAAGTCTTCCTTCGCGTTCTTCTACTAAATCCACTTCCTTTTGGTCATAAGTACGCCAAAAATAATTATTTGAAAGAATTTGCATATAGTGCTGCTTTTTTAAACGTTCCGACACCATAAAATTTTCCCAAAGCATTCCCGTATCGTTCCTGTTTCTAAGTAAATTAAAGTTATTGATAATAGCATTACGGATACCGTTATCGTAAAAGTAATACCTCTTTGTTTTAGTTACTTCTTTACGCAAATTTTTTGAAAATCCGGATACTTTTTTGATAATGAATGATTTTTCCAATAAATTAAGATAACGTTCTACTGTTTGTTTTGCCAAACCCAAACTATT
>JALSLF010000472.1 GCA_026988445.1 Bacteroidales bacterium | reverse complement strand
ATAGCCAAAATCCTGCTTACAATATAAAAAAAACGAGAAGTTTACTAATAAAAACTTAATGTAGCTCTTTAATTAAAAATAGTTATTATTTATAAAGTACATTTTAATAAGTCTTTAAAAAGTCACTTTTTTACTTTTGATAAAAATTCATTACATAAAATAAAAATGTATTTATCTTAGATTGTAAAATAAAAGTTAGATCATATAATCAGTAAGTCTAATTGTTAATTTATTAATGAGCGCTGAATAAAAAGGCACAAATACACGAATAATGATTTGAATGTATTAATATTTAATGATAACATTATACGAATAATGCGTTTTGACCTTTTTTAGACGGGACTCATTAATAAATTGTAAGTTAACACAAATAAAGTTTTTGCTTTATTGAATAATTCACACGATAAGTAATGTTTCATTAGCTTCAGACTTTCTGTTTTAGAACGTATAAATTATAATGAATATATAAATTAAAATTAAGAAGAATGAAACAAACATGTTAAAAATATTTAAAAACTAAACGTATGAAAAGATTTATAAAAAGCATATTTATTATCGGCATAATAATGGCAATACTCTCTTTTTTTTATCAAAAGATATCATTAGATGATAAAAAAAATACTGATAATAAAACATTGGTAAAAGAGGACTTTGACGAGCCGGAACAGTTTACAAAATACTTCAGACAGATAACCACTGAAATTGGAAAACTTCGTGCAGATTATCCTTTGAACTATAAAGTTATTGAGCGTAAAAAAGCCATATCTATACTTAAAAAAAATAAACGTGCCGCAACTGTCTTAGATTGGAAATCTCGAGGACCTGCTAATGTTGGCGGAAGAACTCGTGCCATACTAATAGACCCGGATGACAACAGCCATAAAACATGGATTGTTGGAGCTGCCTCCGGTGGAATATGGAAAACTACTGATGCAGGCAATACATGGCTTAATTTGTCTGATGATTTAAGTAATCTTTCTGTTAATTCCTTGGTGATGTGTAGCTCAAATACTGATGTAATCTTTGCCGGAACAGGTGAAAGTTTTCCCGGAGGTACTTATCTCAAAGGAAATGGAATATGGAAATCAATTGATAGAGGCAGTACTTGGACGCAATTATCAAGTACTGCAACAGATGAAAACTTTTCTTATGTTAATCGCCTGATTGCCAGCACTACAGATGCTGATATTGTGCTTGCAGCAACAGAAACAGGTATTTTTAAGACTACTGATGGCGGAATAAGTTGGCAACAAGTATATGCTAGCGATATGGGAGTAGAAGATATAGTTGCCTCACCTTTAAGTTTTGATACCATATACGCCGGAGAAAATTCTGTAGGTATTCTTAAATCAGTGGATTCCGGTAATACTTGGTTTAATTCATCAACAGGTATAACAGTAGGTAATAGATATGAACTTGATATTTCGCCTGTAAATACGAGTACACTTTATGTTAGTGTTAATATTTCCGATACTGAATCAAATGTATTTATATCAAAAGACGCAGGTCAAACTTGGATGAAATTTAATGATGCACAAAATTTTTTGGGAGGCCAAGGTGCTTACGATAATATAATAGCTGCTCACCCTTATATTGAAGATGAAGTTTATGTTGGAGGAGTTGATATTTGGCATCTTAAATTTGATGGTACAGATTCAGTGTCAGCACCAATGGTTTTAAGTGCATATACTGAAAATACTGACTTTTTGTCATTTATTAATTTCGGTGGAGACTTTCTTAGTGGAGGTATGAGTATTAATGAAGGCAATAGTTTAGTAAATGGAGATACTGTTTCTATTGAAATACGTTTCGGGCCCGGATTAAGTCAAAAAGCTCACCGTTTTACTGTTCCTGATAATTCTACATCAGGAGTTCCTGCAAACAGTTATACTTATCAAGATTATATTGATGTGCCTTTTGAAGTGTGGGATATTACCAATAATCGGCAATTAATGGTTTCTTTCAGAGATCAAGAAAAAGATGGTAAGTTTAATCTTTATGAAAGAACAGGTGATGAATACGGTACGTTAGGGCGTGAATATATTTTTGTAAATTCGGTAGCCTATGATGCTACTAATCCGGCGACAAATATAGCTAAAACCGGAGGTCATCTATACAAAGCACTTTATATGTTTTGGCCTACTTTGACAATTGGGGCGACTTGGGATGAAAATAATTTGCCTACTTCTAAAATTGTAGTCATTTATGATAGTCAAAAATTAAAAAACGGAACAAAAGATTGTATCGCAGATTCATATGGGCAATATGGTGGAGCTAACAGCTATGATCAAAGTGCCGGATTTGGTTCTACATATATTCCGGGTCTTCATCCTGATCATCATAGTATTAATCTTGTACCCACAGGTGGAGGAAACTTTTTATGGATAGATGGAAATGATGGAGGTATTGGCTATTCCAGTAGCAATGGCGATACATTGGATCAAATACCTGTTAATTATTTAACTACTCAATTTTACGGTGTTGCCAAACATCCGGTATATAATGAATATATTGGTGGAATGCAAGACAATGGTACTTGGCAGTCTCCAAAAGATGAAGAAGCTTCCGATACATCTCATTACTTTTTCAGATTAGGCGGAGATGGGTTTGAATGTTTATGGCATACAAACAACCCTTTGAAATTATTAGGCAGTATCTATAATAATGCTATATACAAGTCTGTTAACGGAGGTGTTTCATGGAGTTCGGCAACGACAGGTATTGATAACGGAGATGGACCTTTTATTACACGGTTAAGTGCATCAAAAGAAAAACCCGATATTGTTTTTGCTGTTGGCTCACAAGGAGTTTATAAATCGGTAAATTTTGCCGGCACTTGGCGTAAAATTATAATCAGCAATAATTGGGTAGGCTCCAATGGACTGTCGAGTTCGCATAATGTGGAGGTTTCCTTGTCAAACGGGCATATTGTTTGGGCCGGAGGCGCAATGGCTTCCGATTATAGCATGCAACTGCAAGTTTCAACCAACGAAGGAGAGTCCTTTACAGCAGTTCCTGATTATAGTTTAGTGGCAATGAATGCCTATGTTAGTGGTATAGCAACACATCCTTTTGAAGATTCGACGGCTTATGTATTGTTTTCCTTAAGCAAAAAGCCTAAAGTGCTGCGGACCCGTGATTTAGGTAATACATGGGAGGATATTTCAGGATTTGGTACAAACGAAGTTAGCTCTAACGGATTTCCTGATGTAGTAACACATTGTTTATTAGTAATGCCCCACGATGCTAATACGATATGGGTTGGCACTGATATTGGTTTGTTCGAAAGTAATGATAATGGTGTGTCTTGGCATCTTGCCAATAATGGTTTACCACCTGTATCTGTTTATGATATGTTTATATCCGGTCATCAGGTTGTAGTGGCTACTCACGGGAGAGGAATTTGGACAGTTGATATTCCTGATATAGATAAAGCACCTTATCTTACTGATTTCACACAAGGGGCGCAATTAAATTTATCTCTTGAATCTAATTTTAAGGTGGCTTATGATTCTGTGGAGGTATATTTGAATAACATATTGGATACTACTATAAATATCCCTCCAACAGGCGATAATAATATTAGCTTAAGTGTTAACGAAAGTGGTAGATATACTGCTAAAATATACGCTTATATTTCGGGAGAGCGATATATTTCAAATACGCTAATGTTAAATGTTACAGCAGCTACAGGTATAGATGATAAAAAAGTTGCCGGACTTATTCAAATTTATCCCAACCCAAATTCAGGGGCGTTTACTTTGCGAGCAAATACTGAAAACGCAGGAAATTTATTCGTGCAGATATTTAATATGAACGGGCAAGTTGTTTATATGAATCGTTTTACAAAAAGCTCAGGTTTATCAGAGTTTCCTATTCAACTTACTGATGTGAAAAAAGGGGTTTATATTATGAAAGTAATGGATGGCGAGAAGTTTGATGTTGAACGTTTGATTATAAAATAAACCGGATATAAACATAATATTCTATTACCTGAAAAAAGATATTAGCTAATTAGTTACTGTACTTAATTAACAGTATATTCGGAACTCATTAAAAAACCTTATGTTCTTTGGGGAACATAAGGTTTTTTTTAGTGTATCAATTTAATTTTTATCGTTTTATCTTTATCAAGTTTAAATTTTGCATCTTTAAAATCAGGTGCTGAAAAATGAGGCTTTACATTATTGGAAAAACCATAAGCTTCGGTTGGCATTCTTAACAAATTTCTATCACATTTTCTATTTGCATTTTTATCATGAAAAACGGCTATTGCATATTCGCCTACCGGTAATACAAGGGTGAGCATTTCTTTTTCAGATGTTACCAAATGCTTTAAGGCTTTATACTCTTTATTTTCCTTGGGAAAGGATTTTGCATCATTATAAATACCGATTTCTAAATTTCCTTTTGCGATACTAATATTCTCGATAATCAGAGTAAGTTTTGCAGTTTGTGCAAAACATAATTGAGTATTAATAAGCAATATGATAAATAATATTGCTCTCATAAAATTAAACTTTAAAAAAATACTTTACCTTAAATCAGGAAGTCCCCGTTCCTTTTTTAGGAGCCATTGAAATTCCGGCAAAAAGTGCTTGCGATATCCCTATCCATGAAATGAGCTCCATAAACAAATTTACAAAAAAAGAGATTGCTTCCAAAGAAACAATCTCTTCAAATGGAAAAATGAATATTTTTTATCCTGCTGCCTGGACATCGCCAAACTCATCACTTTCATCTTCTTTAAGCACAACGGCTTTTTCGGCTTCGGCCATAAATTGAGTTTTCTTACGGTCGGTAGATGCCATATGATGCATTACTTTAGAACCAAAATAGAAACCAAGCATCATTTGAAAGGCAACCATAAGTTCATGAATTTCTTCTTCAAAACCGGTAATACGAACATTAACCAGTTCAAGAATAACCACAATGAAAAGAAGTGATAGAGTTAATGTTCCCCTAAAAACACCACGGGGCATATCGAAAGTTTCACCAGCGTATGGATTCGGGTTTTCTTCAGACCAGTTACCAAAGGTGTATTTTTTTAGTAATAGTACAAAAAATATCAATACAACAATCAGCCAAACCATTATAGGTACATATACTTGCCACATATACGAATCGGGGTTTTCGGCAAAAAACTGAACAGTACTCATGTAATCATTCATAGGTTCAAAATTTTATAAATTTCCTTAATTTTTATTATTTTATTAAAAATCCGGCAATAAAAGCCACAATAATACCTGCCAAAGCAACATTTTTAAACAATTTTTGCTTTTTGTTTTGTTTTATCAAAATATCCACATCTTGTTGGCAGGTATTCCATTTATTTTCGTAAAATTTTCGATCTTCTTTTAAATCAATTATTAAACTATCTTTAATTAGATTTTTTTGTTCCAATAAATCTACTTTTTTATATAATTCGGCATTAATTTCTTCTGTAATTTTAAGTTTTTTTGCAGCAGTTATCGCTTTTTTTAACTGGCTGTCTTTCAACACCCACAGGGTATCTATTTCTGGCTTTAAAACTTTTTGTTCGCCGGGCAAAACTACTACAGGGTATTTTTGAGCATGAGCTATATACGAAAAAGATAATAGTAGAAATAGTAATATTGTATTTAGCGTTCTCATATTCTAATCTCCAAATAAATCGTGAACTTCTTGTTT
Source organism: Bacteroidales bacterium (assembly GCA_026988445.1). Classification (GTDB taxonomy): domain Bacteria; phylum Bacteroidota; class Bacteroidia; order Bacteroidales; family NBLH01; genus NBLH01. The sequence continues at coordinate 4,633 of JALSLF010000472.1, read as the reverse complement.
TGTTTCATCAATACTCATATTACGAACTTCCTTTTCTACATTTTTCTTTTTCATTTCCAAAACGTTCATTTTGGCATCGATTAGTTCAAGTTCTTTATCCAATTGAGCAATTCTTTGCTCTTTTTCTTTGATTTTTTGGTCAAGGTCTATTCTATGCTGAAGTGTTTCTTCACGCATTTTTTTATACTTTACTTTAAAATCTTTTTCATATTTATTCCCAAACAATGAATTTTTTATAGCCATATAAGGACCTGCTAAGGCAGATACAACAATTGCCCAACCTGTCCATTGTAAACTTTCAAACGCTCCTTGGTCATATAATACACCAATGATTATCAGCAATGCAACAACAATAATTCCTGTTAATACCCATTTATTCATTTTTCACAAATTTTATATTGTACAGAAAACAGATTATGTGCTTTCTACGTATTTGCCAAATACCCATCCTTCAACTTCTACACTTACCTTATACCATCCGCTAGACTGGTCAAGTATCTTTACTTTTGTACCTTTTTTCAAAGGACGTGCAACACGTTTACCATCAGTTGTGGGTGTTGAACGGATATTTAAACTGTTTGCTATTATTCTTCCTTCTTCCGGTAAATCGGCAGCACCATCCACATTACGATCGTCTAAAAGTAATTTATCACGTAAACGGTCAAGCGGAAAAGCAGGACCCGGATCGGTTTTACGTCCCGGAGCAATTTCTTCGTGCCCCAAAATAAATTTCATATTATATTCGTCAATCAGTAGTTGACAAATTTCAAAAACTGTTTGAATTTGCTCTTCGGTATAGGTATGCCAAAAACGCGGTTTGGTTTGATTACGATGTGTTGCTTCGATAACATCGCTTGGATTATAAGCACTGCCAAACCATGAACGATATACATTACCGCTTTTTGTTAAAATACCGGCATTTACCATTTCGATACCAATTGAATATTTATTTAAACCGGTACGATTTCCGTATGAACTTTTTCCGGCATGCCAAGCTATTAAATTAAAAGGTACCAGTTGAATTACCGAACCATCCCTATCCACAATCAAATGAGCTGAAGCCCTTCTTCGTGGGCTTGTTAAAGCAGCAATTGAAGGTTTTAAAGGGCCTGCGGTATAATGCATTACAATGGTATCAGGCATGCCTGAAGAGTATTTACCGCTATGATTGGGTGATTTGATAAACTTTTTAACGTTATCGCCGTGAATAAAATGATCTTTAATTTCCATTTTTCCGTATTAAATTTTTTTATCAGCTTAAAAGTAATACTTTTTTTTCAAAATACAATATATTATAAGTAATGTTCTTTATACTTTTTGTCGTTAATTGCAATTATCAGCTTTGTGATTTCTGTTTAAATCCTAACAATAAATCAGAACCTATCAGTTGAAAAAATACAATATTCGGAGGTCCTTCATAACCGGCTTGTTCCAATTGACAAAGCACAACAATACGCCCATTATAAGGACTTAAAATATATCCCGGAACAAAAGCACCAATATACATTGAATATTCATCCGTTTTTGATTGATATATTTCTTTTGTACCTAATTCGGGAGAATTAATGGTGATTTTTATTTCTTTAATCATATCAAAACCAAAATCGGGGTCGGTTTGTGTTTTTGTATCCAGAACAATCTGATATTCATTGCCTTTAAAGGTAGTTTTTCCTTTTTTAAGTTCAATATTGTTTTCTTGCTCTATCTGATATTCATTGAGCTTTTCCTTAAAAAGTGCATAATTATTTTTCCATGTTGAAGATAAACTGCCTTCTTCACTTTCTTCGGGTTTCCATGACCATATATTTTTATTATTAACCGCATCAAAAACTACCAGCTCAAAAAGATATAAGCCTGAACCTTCGTCTGCCGGCTCAGTAATGTACGCAAATTTTCCATCTTTAGACCAGCCGATTGGATAAAATTTATCTACCAAATAATCATCGGTTTTATCTATATAAGATAGCTCCTTTGGAAGACTATAGTCGCCCGGAATATAGGCAGTTTCCTGCGTGGAAGTATTTTGAATATCTTGTTCGATAATTTCCACTTTAGTGGAACTATCCTCTTGATTGGTGTTATTATCATTGTTTTCATCTTCAAACAAAAAGCAAGAAAAATTAAACAAACTTAGTGTAATAACTCCCACTAATAGAAATAGTTTGGATTGTAGCTTAATCATATTGTTAATTATTTTTTACAGATCGTTTTAATCTGTTTGGTTATAAAAACAAATAAACAAAGCCAAAGATATTAAAAATATATTTATACTTTACATTTTGTTATGTTTTTTTTAGGAAATGAATAAAGATTTAGTCTTTACTTCCTTTTTATTTTAGGGAAGAAAGCAAAATTAAAAATAACAAACTACGCACTTAGCCCTAATTTTTGAGGAAGTGTCCTATTTTTTTAACAAAAAAAATGCTCCGGTTTCCCGGAACATTTTTTACTAAGCTAAATCGGAAAAAAATTTCCCCCTATTAATCCGATATGTAATAATCACAATGAATGCTTAGTTTTTTTCTTTCTCAATAGCCTCTGTAACAGGGACTTTTTCTCCGTTCACATAAGCTATTATAAAAGCACCTTCTACATTTAGAAATTCTTTATATTCTGATGCTTTTGCATAAGATGTAAAATTCTTTCTTATTGAATATTTATACCATCCGTTTTCATATTCACCACTGATTATTGATAAATCAGGATATATCTTCTTTAATTGCGTAACGCTTAACTCGGTAGCAGATGCAGCTATTTGAATTCTGTAATAAACTTTAACATTGGTATTTAAATTCTTAATTTTATTTGTCTGATTTTTTTTAGCTTTATTTATTACATCTGGTTTCATTATTATGGCATATGCATCTTTTAATTTATTTAGTGCTAGATTTTCTATACTGTCAGCTTCGATTAAATAAGGATAAACCAATAGTTCATTAGTCATGCTCATGGATTTTCCTCTAAGATTTCTTGCTTTCTTTAACAAATCGGTACTCGTTTCCGATAAATCCAAGATTATATTTAATTCAGAATCGCTCAAAGTCTCAGTATGTTTATCAATATTTTTATTTAAAACTGCAATCATAATTACATTGGCATTTCCGTATTGATTACTTGCCCTGATTTTTTTCCGGGTTGCGCTTTTAAGTGCTTCTAATTTTTGAGCACTTAGTTTACGAATATTCTCTGCTCGATAATCATATATACTGTTAAAATTAATCATGTATTTATTTTCCAAAGCTTTTGCTTCTTGCATTAACTTATTTCCGTATGTCCTTAATTTTTCAGCTTCTTCAATTTCTTTTTTATCATTTAAGCTTAGCAATGACTTTATTTCAGAAGCAATATATTGTGCTTGCGAAATACACGGAGCTGTAAACGCAACAAAAATGAATATCAGCTTTAAAATCTGTTTCATTTTTGTATGTAAATACATAATTATTTTACGCAAAACTAATTATTATTTTAATATTGTCAAATATAATTAGAAATATTTAATGAAAATTTATAAAAAAACAAATTAAAGATGTCAATTCTCAGCTTAGAGCGTAATAAAAAAGCGCTGAAAGTTAAGGGATAATCTACTTGGGTTAAACAAATTATGTGCAATTAGTTTAAGTTTTTACGAATTTCTTCTGCTTTATCAAGTGTTATACGATTTTTTTTATAAAAAGCGACAATAAATGCATCTATATACCCTTCTTTAATGGCAATTTTCATGTATTCGGCACATTCCTCCGGATTTGAACATTTACCAATGGTATATTTATAAAATCCATCATTAAAATAATAATCAACCGGTGGCAAATTTTTAAATTTTTTAGCGTTTAAAGGTATTTTTTTCCACGAAGATTTAAATTGTACTTTATAAATAACTTCTTCTTTTTCTTTTTTATAGGTAATGGGCTTAGTTGAAACGGCTTTGCCTTTTTCTGCCAACATTAAAACGGTTTCATTTTTCCAACTGTTGTAGCCAATTTTAAAGTTAAGTGGTGCTACTTCTCTATATTCCAATTCTTTCTGTAAGTCAGCTTGGTAATATTCAGAAAAAACTTTTATGGTTCGCGAATAATTCCCGAAAAGTTTGACCCCAAATCCGTAATTTTTAAGAACTTTAAACGGAATACCGGAATCATCTTGAAGAACGGCATTACTTTGCTTTAAAATAAATGTTCTGATAATTTTAAAATCATTGTTATTATGTAGCAAATATGAAGCTGATTTAAGAAAAGTGTTTTTATTACCAAAATTATTTATAAAAAATAAAAACTCCGGATTATCTTTTAAATTTTCATCGGATAAATCAAAAGGAAAATAATAAAGCATTCGCTGATTTTCTATTGATTTTTTATAGAATTTTATTCTTAAACCATTAGGATGAATATCAGCAATTTGAAAGTTTTTTTTATCCTTTACAATTCCAAACTCATTAATTTCAACCGAAGAAATTTCAGTAATTGTATAATCCGTTTTTGCAAAATAGAACAGTAACAAATGTATAATTCCGTTTAGGCTGGTGTCTGCAAAATCACTTAACATTTGTTTTGTTGTAAAATATCCGGCTTTATCAATATATCGTAAAGATTTTAATAGTTTTGTTAAATAATGAACCCTTGCCTCATCGCTCATTTTA
>JALSLF010000471.1 GCA_026988445.1 Bacteroidales bacterium | reverse complement strand
AAGTAATCAATACTGATTAATTTGGAGAGATTCATAACAAATTTACAACATTTTAGAAAAAAAGTCAAATATAATAGCCTAAAAATTAAAAATTTAACAATAAATTAATAAATTTACATCAAAAAGCATCAACTAAATACAATCAAACATGAACACAAATAAATTTAAATGGACAAATTACCACAGTCATACACAATTCAGTGATGGTAAAGGAGAAGCAGCGCTTTATGCAGAATCAGCAATTGCACATAATATGTATGCCTACGGATTTTCATGTCATTCGCCGGTTCCTTTCAATTCAGGTTGGAATATGAAATACGAAAATTTATTGGAATACATTACTACTATAAATAAATTAAAGAAAAAATACAGTGCACAAATTAAAATTTTTCTGGGAATGGAAATTGATTACATTAAAGACATTACCGGAATAAAAAATTTTGCTCATCTTAACTTGGATTATACTATTGGAGGTGTCCATTTTCTAGGTTTTTTTGAAAACGGACGTGCCTGGGATTACGATGGAGGAAAACCTTTCTACGAAAAAGGTTTGAACGAATTATTTGGCGGAGATATAAAGCGATTAGTAAAATATTATTACCAACAAATAAATGATATGGTAATTAATGAAAAGCCGGATGTAGTAGCACATCTTGATTTGATAAAAAAATACAACAAAGGCAATTATTTTTTTAATGAAAGCGAAAAATGGTATCAAGATATAGTTTCTGAAACTTTAAAAGTGCTATCAGAAAATGATTCAATTGTAGAAATAAATACACGCGGCATTTTAAAAGGCTTGGATCATGAGTTTTATCCTTCAAATTTTATCATAGACCAATGTAAAGAAAGAAACATAAAAGTATGTATGAGTGCCGATACACACCACCCTAATGATGTTATGGCTTTATTACCGGAGGTAAAAAATTTGCTTACGGAAAAAGGATTTAAAGAAGTATTTATTTTTGATGAACAAGCTTGGCACCCCATCTCAATATCATAAGCAAAAAACATATCAACACATTAATTATTAAACAGTTAAACAATAATCAGGCTATAGTTTGAAAAACATATATATGCAATGAGTTTAGTGGAATAAAGTAAATATAAAAATAAGCTCAAATTGTTGCCGATAGCAGATAACTATTGGTAAAAATAAAATATCCGTGTAGATAAGTGTCTACACGGGAGAAAACTTTTGCCATAGGCAATCATTATAATACGCTAAAAATCAATACTATCAATAACTCAAAACCAATATCTTATTGAAAATCAATATATTTAAACTCTTGAATAGCCTGATCAAATAATTCGGATGATTTTGCAGTAATTAAATATACCCAATTTTGCTTTTGCCATGCATAAATTTTTTCTCCGGCAGAATTACTGCCTCTTCCACTCCAAACACCATTTACCCTAGCTCTTCCATGAGAGCTATAAGCATCTATACGCGGTACCGCAAAATCATTCACATACCTGTCTGCTTCTTGTACATTTGCTGCTTTTATCACTTCAATAAGTATATTATTGTCGCCATAAACAGACTGAACACCGATAAAGCTATTATCTTCTATTGACATCATAGATATCATTCGCTCCAATCCGGCAATTTTTTCGGGAAAAACATCGGCAGGATTTGCTCCCGCTTCGGGTGGTTGAAAATCTGTATTATAATTTGAGCCACAAGAAATTAAGAATAAACTTAAAATAAATAGAAAAAAGTTCTTTTTCATAGTCAGTAATTTAGATTAAAATAATACCTTATTTTATTACCAGTTTTTTCGCCTTACTATAATTTTCCGTTTCTAAACGATAAATATAATTACCGGAATTTAAACCGGACAGGTCAACATTTACAGAATATGTTCCGTTATTTTGCGATTGATTAACCACCTCTTTAACCACTCTGCCCGAAAGATTATAAATACGAAGACGAACATTTGAAGGCTCTTCAATATGATAAGTAATGCTCGTATAAGTATCGGCAGGGTTTGGGTAGCAATCTTCCAGTTTGTTCAAACCTTTATAATCCTCCCTGAGGTCATTAATTGCCAAAGGGTTAGCTATTAAATCCAGCTTTTGACTTAAATAATCGCCAAAATAGGTATTCACAATAGCAGAATCCGGCGCTCCCATCCAGTCGGATAATACAGTAGTATATACTTGACGATAATCAAACTGATGACGAAGGTTTCCATTATCCAAATCATTAAAATCAGGATTATTACCATAAACTCCGCCTTTTAAACCTGAACCAAACAATAGAATAGGACCAGCTTTACCATGATCCGTTCCAAAACTTTCGTTTGAATATACTCTACGTCCAAATTCCGAAAAGGTCATACTCAAAACTTTCTCCTCAATACCTTGGTCGGCCAAATCGTCATGAAAAGCTTTTACTGACTCTGAAAGGTGATATAAAAGAGCAGCATGTCGTCCGTAAGTATTATCAAATTCTTCAACTTGGTCGGCATGAGTATCAAATCCGCCAATTCGGCAAAGGAAAATCCTTGTTTTAGACCCTCCGCTTAATAAACGGGCAATAATTTTTAATTGTTCCGATAAAGGATTATTAATATAAGGCGCAGGTGCCGGATTTGGATATTGCGTTGGATAAGTAACATTAGCCGAATTCATTCCTGCATCGTAAACTTCTTTAAGCCTTGCAGCATAATCATTGGATTTTATTTCCATTTGGGCTAAATAACGCATTTCATCACCATAATGGTTATCAGGATACGATGTTTCGGGAGGGGTGTCTCCACCAACAGCGCTTATCAAGTTATAAAAAGCATCCGGATTGGCAATTGCAATACCTGCAGGAATACTGTTCTCGCGCTGAAAAGCCAAAGTTACATCACTACCAAGTTCCAGTCCAAGCGGATCGGGCATATCAGCATTGGGATAATCATCAGGATAGCCGGGGTATTCTTCGTTCAAAAAACGTCCCATCCAACCGGATGGAAAATATTCATCATAATCACCGCCCATGAACCAAATATCACGACTTCTAAAGTGCGACATATTCATATTATCGTAACCTACATCACGAACAATAGCAGCACTTTGTTGAAGGTACATATCACGAAAACCGGTCATATCAGGATGTACCCCAACTTTTTGTTCATCAGGCAAATCGGCATCCAGCTCCAATAATTTCCGGTCGCCTGTTTTTGGAATGGCGATATTAGCTCTATTCAACTGATATTCGGTATGATTAGTTATGGGAATAACCATATTCAATCCATCATTACCCCCATGCAACTGTATAAAAATCAGCACCCTATCTGAGTTACTGGCAGCCAGCATTTTCATTAATGGGCTATCGGAAGTTAATGCTTTAACCACTTGTCCGTTTAGTAAAAAAGGAGCAGCACCTGCAGCACCCAATCGTTTTATAAATCTTCTTCTATCCATTTTAGTAGGTTTTCCTTAGTTCGTGATTTGCTAATTTCTGATAAATATTAGACCTAAATTGAGCGATTATCTACTTCAATAAGTACCAATCTATTGAGTTAAAAAGATTTACAAAAAAAGACGCTAATACCAAAGGGTATTCTTACTTTTTTTCTAAACTTTTTAATCTCAATATCCCGGCACTTCTTTTTGTACATAATCACACAATTTAGCTTAGGATTAATTCAAAAGAATTAAAACAGTTGATATTCGGGCGACTGCATCATCATTATAATTAATCGTTCCAATTGAGCACGTACTCCTGCATCATCGCCGGTTCCTATATAATTATTCCATTCCAATGTCCACATATCCGGAGTTAATCCGTCCAATAAAACCGAGTTTAAAAAATAATCATGTCGCTCTTGGGGTATTGGTTGCGGAAATAGATAATCAGTCAGTTCTTTTATCAATATATTTGCATCAGAGGGGTCTGAAATATTTGCAGTATCTTCAACATAAGCCACAATATCCATCTTATAGAGAATAGCTCCGGTATCATCACTTGTTTTACCATCAACCACCTGATTAGCCATGTGGTACCTTTCTGCCAGATTATTAGCACTAATCCAATTACGGTTATATGCAGGCACTTGATGATAAGGCGGATATCCAGCCACATCAATCGGTGCATAAAATTTCATTCCCATATTATCAATCATGCGTGATATACCTTGTCCGTACGCATAATGATATAGTTCCATAGGGTCGGTAGGTAAACTTATGTTGAAAAAACGAAAAGTACCAATTACTAATTCAATGGGTGCTTTGATCAGTGCCCCAAAATTATTATTTTGAGCACTGGAATTGTTCACATCAAAAAAATGTTCACTTGCAAGCAATTGCTCCAAAACAGGTTTTATTTCATAATTATTGCTTATTAGCGTATTTGCCAATGGTATAATAATATCTTGTTCTATTTCATCGGTAATCTCATAATACACAAAAAAGCGATATAAACGGCGACAGAAAAACCGTGCAGTTTCTTCTTGCGCATAAATCATCTCAATTAACTGATTTAATTCATCGTAAAATCCTTCTTCGGTAGCCAATCCATCTACCATAAATTCAGGTTTTGGAGCTATGAGGGTGTTATTATATTTATCGGTAAACTGTTTAGAACCGGGGTCGTGTCGCTCTGCTTGCAAATTGCTATTTAAAGTAACTTTCCCGCGAGGTAAATTGGTCTCCGGATCAATGGTATCAAAATCAAAATTATGTTTAATACCTGTTAAAACTCTTGCAGCTTGTTTTACATCGGTTTCGGTATAATTTGTGTAATCTTCGGGCCCAATTTGAGGACCTTTACCAATAGTATATAATTCTTGCAATTCACGGGCAAAGTTTTCATTTGGCGCATCTTTATCATTTAGTGTATTATCTATATATACCAACATGGCATTATCTACACAAACTTTTGCCATAAGCTTTTTGAGGTTTCCCAAGGCAAATTGCCGGTACAAAGCATTTTGATAATAAAGCGAAGTTGTGTTTTGAATTAAAGTATGATCGGCAGGAATAAAAGTATGGAGAAAATAAGTCATTCTTTCGGTAATATTTGTGCCCGAAGTTCTCATTTGCTCCATAAACCAAGCTTTAAAATACTGAAACAAAGAATCATCTCCACTATTACCAGCATCAGGCTTTGGCAACCAACTTTGTCCTGTTTTAGGATCAACAGGCGGGTCAGGAACAGGCAAAGGCTGCATTATATCAGTCAAAGCTTCGCTTACAGTTTTAGTGGAAAAGTTTTCAATTTCTGTACGTGTTGGCCCAAAAGTGGTTCTGCGCAAGAAATGAGCGGCACCATCGATGCCTAAGGTGCCGGTAAAAGGATTTAAAGATGCCATTATACTTTATTTAGTTATAATATACAATAATGAATAGACTTTAATGCAATAATTAAGGTTGCATAAAAATAATTGTTTTTTTATCAAAATATAACCCAAATTTATAAATTAAGTTTACTTACAGCAAAGACTTAAACAGATATACCTTATACTTAACCAATTACATAAACCTATTTAATATATAATTAAAATCTATTATTCCATTTTAATATCGAAAACAAAAGAAAAAAATGATTTTGCTTTTTTAAAAAATGTACGTTATCAAAATTTATTCACAATTTACAAAATAATTCTGAATAATAAGATATTTTTTTATATTTTGCTTTCCTGAAAAAATAGAGTGTTTATCTAAACAAATAGAAAAGATGAAATTGAGATTTGTGCTTATTTTACTATTTTTCAGCGCATTACAAACATATGCGCAACGTAACCTAATCGGAAAATCTCAAAAATATATTAAAAGTTTTTACAAACTTTCAGGAGAATACCACGGAATTATTGATACGATTAATCAAAATACCATTTTATTGACCTACAAATCGGAAAAGCAATATCCATTCTATACTTATGAGATTGATTTACAAGAAGATAAATGCATATCCTACGGCATTGTTTCAAAAGATCACAATACATTAATGACTTATCTTGATTTACTTGACTATATAGGAGAGCTGGTTGAAGTAGATAGTACTTACAATAATTTCACTTATCAAGTAAAAAATGATAATAGGGTTTGTTTTTTCTCTATTAAACAACCTTATTACAACAGCCAATTTCTATCCAGAAGAGACTTATTTTACATCCTGATTACTGAAAAAGTTATAGCACCTGAAATAAAGCTGGGAAACGAAGAGAACTAAATATGTGTTACATAACTTTTGTATAAAAGTTGAAACTTATTTCTTTTTTTTTAATTTCGGGCTTTTAACCAAACTTGTTTAAATTATGAAAAAGGAATTATTAATTTTAATCGTAATGATTTTCAGCATGTTTTCTTGCAATAAGGAAAACGAGAAAAATCAACAAAAAAATGATGAAATGAATCCGTTTTTTAGTGAATACAACACAAAATTTAATGTAGCACCTTTTGATAAAATAAAGGTAGCACATTATTTACCTGCTTTTGAAAAAGGTATAGAAGAGCATAATAAGGAAATTGAAGCTATTGTAAACAATACCAATGCGCCTGATTTCAAAAATACAATTGAAGCATTAGAGTACAGCGGAGAATTAATTAAAAAAACCGGTGATGTCTTTTACAATATGCGTTCATCGCTTACAAACAAAGACCTACAAGAAGCTTCAGCTAAAATTATCCCAATGCTGTCGCGCCATAAGGACGAAGTAATGCTTAACGACAAACTTTTTGAACGGGTAAAATCAGTTTATGATAAAAAAGATGAACTGGATTTAAATAAGGAACAAGCAAAACTTTTAGAAGAAACCTATAAAAAATTCAAACGCGGTGGAGCGGAACTGAAAGGAGAAGACAAAGAAAAGTTCAAAAAAATTAATGAAGAATTGGCAAATCTGGGTTTAAAATTTGGAGACAATGTTTTGGCTGAAACAAATAATTTTAAACTAATCATTGATAATGAAAAGGATTTAGCCGGTTTACCGGAAAGTGTTAAAGCTGCCGCCTTAGCAACAGGAAAAGAAACAGGTAACGAGGGCAAATGGGTATTCACCGTACAAAAACCCAGTATGATTCCGTTTTTAACTTATGCAGATAATCGGGATTTACGTGAAAAGCTATTAACTGCCTATACCACACGCTGTAATCACGACAATGAATATGATAACAAAGCCATCATAGCAAATATAATAAATTTGCGTATCGAACGGGCACATTTACTGGGATATAAAACACATGCCGACTATGTTTTGGAAGAGACAATGGCTAAAACACCCGAAAATGTTTATAAGTTGCTAAATCAAGTATGGGATGCTGCATTACCTACTGCTAAAGCAGAAGCTGCAGAACTACAAAAAATGATTGATGCCGAAGGCGGTAATTTCGAGCTAGCACCATGGGATTGGTGGTATTATGCCGAGAAATTACGCAAACAAAAATATGATTTGGATGAGGAACTACTCCGCCCCTACTTTAAATTAGAAAATGTACGCGACGGGGCTTTCATGGTAGCTCATAAAATTTTTGGGATTTCCTTTAAAGAAATACATGACGTACCAATTTATCATCCTGACGTTCAAAGCTTTGAAGTATTAGATAAAGACGGTTCTCATATTGGAATTTTATTTATGGATTTTTATCCACGCGAAAGTAAAAGAGTTGGTGCTTGGATGAGTGAATTTGCAGGCCAGTATAAAAAAGACGGGAAAAATATTTCGCCGATAATTACTACTAATTTTAATTTCACAAAGCCCACAGCAGATAAACCGGCTTTATTAAGTTTTGAAGAAGTTTCAACACTTTTCCATGAATTTGGACATGCACTTCACGGTTTATTATCAAACGTTACCTACCCAAGTCTTGCAGGAACTAATGTAGCACGTGATTTTGTAGAAATGCCCTCACAAATAATGGAAAACTGGGCAGCAGAACCCAAAGTAATGAAGCTGTATGCTAAACATTATAAAACAGGCGAGCCTATTCCTGATGAGCTTATTCAAAAATTAAGTAACAGTAAATATTTTAATCAAGGTTTTGCAACAGTTGAATACATGTCGGCAGCATATTTAGATATGGATTTGCATACATTAACAGAACCTGTGGAAAATATGGATGTTAATGCTTTTGAAAAAACATCGATGGAAAAAATAGGTCTGATACCTGAAATTATTGTTCGATACAGAATCCCTTATTTCAGCCATATTACCGGAGGATATTCTGCCGGATATTACAGCTATTTATGGTCAGAAGTACTAGATGCAGATGCTTTTCAAGCTTTTAAAGAAACCGATATTTTCAGTGCAGAGACGGGACAAAAGTTCAGAGATAATATTTTATCAAAAGGCTCTACCGATGACCCAATGGTATTATATGTTAATTTCCGAGGACATGAACCTTCAATTGAAGCACTTTTGGAGCGTAAAGGCTTTAAAAAATAATAACTCAATTCAGGCTTAAAAGACCGGAATATTTCCGGTCTTTTTTTTATCTAATAATCAGAGCAATATATAATTTTTAAGAAAAATATTAAAAAACTATTTTATAGATAAATTAAAAGTTTTATATTTGCAGCCGCAAAACAAAAATGGTAAGCGAACTCAGCTGCTTAGAGCGTCCCGATGCATATCGGGAAGGTCGTTCTTGCAAGTTGAGAAAAAAGTTCAAATTATAAATGGCGAGGTAGCTCAGCTGGTTAGAGCGTCCCGATAATAATCGGGAAGGTCGTTCTTGCAAGTTGAGAAAAAAGTTCAA
>JALSLF010000470.1 GCA_026988445.1 Bacteroidales bacterium | reverse complement strand
ATCGGGAAGGTCGTTCTTGCAAGTTGAGAAAAAAGTTCAAATTATAAATGGCGAGGTAGCTCAGCTGGTTAGAGCGTCCCGATAATAATCGGGAAGGTCGTTCTTGCAAGTTGAGAAAAAAGTTCAAATTATAAATGGCGAGGTAGCTCAGCTGGTTAGAGCGTCCCGATAATAATCGGGAAGGTCGTTCTTGCAAGTTGAGAAAAAAGTTCAAATTATAAATGGCGAGGTAGCTCAGCTGGTTAGAGCGCATGATTCATAATCATGAGGTCGTGAGTTCAAGTCTCACTCTCGCTACAAAAGCCCGAAATATTCGGGCTTTTTTATTTATTTTCATTTAGATTAAAATTCTAAAAAATTTCATTACTGAATTAATAAAAGTTACAAAATAAGGAAAAGCGTCCCGATGCATATCGGGAAGATCGTGAGTTTAAGCCTCACGCTTGCTACCAGATAACCAAAGAGTTGCAATTACTATTTTTGCAACTTTTTTTTATTTGCATACAGAAATTTAAAAAGGAAAGAGCGTCCCGATGCGTATCGGGAAGGTCGTGAGTTCAAGTCTCACTCTCGATACCTGATAATAAAAGAGTTGCAAGTATTATTTTTGCAGCTCTTTTTTTATTTGCATACTATTTGCATACAGAAATTTAAAAATTGCATGGTTTATTGAACAACACAATTTTAAGGGAAGCCCTTATCAAAAATGTTCTTTTTTGGAAAACAGCAATTTATCTAATATTGCTAAAAAAGTTTGGGAACTATAAACACATTTTTCACCTTGCATACGCAACTATTCTCTACTGCAAAGCCAAAATAGTTCGGCAACCAATTTTTATTTTTCGTAAAAAAGTCGTTTCTTTGCATTAGCAATAAACGGAACGTTTCGGACGTTAAGTGGGGAGCTTTTGGCATCTTTCACATCTGTGTAAGCTTTTAAAAAGGCTGTCGGGTTTATCTTGGCAGCCTTTTAATATATGGTTCTACTACCATTTTATTGGGTAATGTACTATTTTGATTAACAGGTCGGATGTTAGAAGTTAGATGTCAAAAGTAAACAAACTTCGGTCATCTAACTTCAGTCATCCAACCCAAATAGTTCTATAAAAACACATTATTAAGATTCATTTTTTTCTGTTTCCATTAAATTCGCAGTAGTACCAAAAAAATATAGCTTTGCTTGCTTATATTTTTATTTACGTTTATCTATTATACTTTGTGTAAAATCATTCAGATAGATAATAATCGGCTTTTGTTAGAATATTTCGGAACTTTTTGTTAGGTAGAAAGTGTAAACTCTACTGCTGCTTTTGCATGAATTAAAGTTGTATTAAACACTTTCAAATTTGTATGTTCTTGTTTTATTAAAAGAGGAATTTCGGTACAGCCGAGAATGATTCCTTCTATTTTGTCATTTTGCCGAATACTATTAATAATATGAAGATAGCTGTTTCGAGAGTTATCGTTAATAATACCATGTGTAAGTTCTGTATAAATAATTTCATGAATTATTTTTTGTTGATTTTCATCGGGTACTATAGTTTCAATATCATATTCGGCAAGTTTATTTTTATAAAAATCGCCTTGCATTGTATATTTTGTACCCAATAATAATACTCTTTTAAGCTTGCTCTTTACAATTTCCAAACCAACAGCATCGGCAATATGCAAAACCGGTATTGTAAGCAAATTTTGAACCTGCGGATAATATTCATGCATTGTATTTGCTCCAATTAAAATAATATCAGCACCGGCTTTTTCCAATTTTCTTGCTTCTTTTGCCAAATGTTCTGCAAGCAATGCAGTATCAGAAGTCTGCCATGTTCTTAAATCACTAAAATTAAAACTGTAAAGCAATATTTTTGCAGAGTTTTGTCCGCCCAGCTTTTGATAAACAAGCTCATTAAATAAGCGATAATATTCAAGGGTGGAATGCCATGTCATCCCACCCAATAATCCGATTGTTTTCATTTGTAAATTTATTTAAGTAAATGAAAACTTGCCTTAACTGGTTGATGATCGGAATGTTGAAAATCCAAATCAATATTTTCAATAGATATATTTTCGATATTTGGCGAAACCAAAAAGAAATCGATAACCGTAGTAGGAGTTGTTGATTTATCGTAAGGAGTTGCCACTCTCCTATTCGTAGGGACATTATTGGCATATACCCATTTCCAATCTGCAGGCATATAATCTTTACTAATTGGAACATAATCTTGAGTATCAAATTTATATCCGGGGATTTCGGGTTCTAATCCCGGAGGACATTGATTCCAATCACCTCCAACAAGTACATAATTGCCTTTGGCATACTCAGCTTCCAAGATTTTTTTTAAATATTTCATTTGCCCTGCACGTAAACTGCCATCATCATAAGCCGAATTATGGGTATTAATAATCAATAACTGCTTTCCGTTAGAAACCGGTATCCGGCTAACCAAAAAACACCTATCAAGCATAAATAATCCTTTTGGGAAAGCGTAATTTCCGGGAAACTGATGCCGAATAACTTCTTCGGGTGAAAATTTTGTTAATGTCATTAAACCGGAAAGCACTTCTCCGTAGGGTTCAGTAGGCGGAGTAGGAACAAAAAATACATCATAATTTTTCCCAAAAAAAGCATCGTAATTGTTTAATGCAGAATGAATACTATCGTATTCATTGATATGATAACTTCGTTTTGAATCTTTATCTACTTCTTGAATAAGAAAAAAATCTACATCTTGATGGTCTTTTAAAAAAGAAAGGACAGCTTCAAGGTTCTCTGTTACATTTTTTTTATCGGGTCGTACATGAGTGCCTCCATCATAAAAGAAATCCATACTTGCATCTAAGCCGCAATAGCCGATATTCCACAACATAATATCAAATTGCAAACTATCGGGAACTGCAAAATTGGCTTTTCCTTTATAAATTTCTACGGTTTCAGCAGGTTTATAATCAGTAATAACCGCCGTAACAATTAATCCGGCAAAGACTAAAACAATAGCCAAAACAACATATAAAACTATTTTTAATACTTTTTTCATTGCATAAAAGTTTAATCAATTAATAATTAGGTTTCCTTGTCAAATTTATATTTTTTTTAACAAAATAGCTTATATTTTTAATATTTTGTTAGATTTGTACCTAAATTGAGTGATTATGTACAAAAATAAGTGCCAAGATATTGAGATTAAAAAATTTAGAAAAAAAGTAAGAATACCGGTTGGTATTTGAGTCTTTTTTTGTAAATCTTTTTAACTCAATAGATTGATGCTTATTGAAGTAGATAATCGCTCAATTTAGGTTGTAATCAATTCCTAATCTAAAACTTATTTATAATGAAAAAAACTATTTTATTTGCGTTTCTATTTTTTAGCTTAATTTCAACTACCTACAGTCAAACAGACAGTACAAAAACCGAAGAAGAACAAGTAAAAACAGGTTTTAACTTTGGAGCATTACCGGTTGTTGCTTATAATTCGGATATTGGATTTCAATATGGAGTTTTAGCAAATCTGTATTTTTTTGGTGATGGAAGCAGGTATCCTCTTTATGATCATTCTATTTATTTGGAGTGGTCGCGCTCAACCAAAGGAAACGGGAACAATGTTTTCAGATACGATAGCGATAAGTTGATACCGGGTATCCGTACAACGGCTGAAGCATCATACAGGACTGAAAAAGCTTTAAACTTTTATGGATTTAATGGTTATCAATCGTATTATAATGCAAATTATGAAGATGATACAAGCCCTGATTATATTTCAAGAATGTTTTACAGGCACGAGCGCAAAGTAGTTGTTTTGAAAGCAGACTTTCAAGGCAGTATAATAGGAAGGAAACTAAGGTGGTTAGCAGGAATTACTTATCTAGGCAGTAAAATTGCTTCGGTAGATATTGCCAAACTTAACGAAGGTAAAGATGAAGCCGATAAATTACCGGATACAGCCGGTTTATACGATTTATATGTTGATTGGGGGGTTATTAAAGACGAACAAAAAAGTGGCGGAAATAATGCTTTCTTTAAAACAGGCTTTGTTTTTGATACCCGTGATAATGAGCCCAATCCAAACAGTGGTATGTGGAGTGAAGCATTGTTTTTAATCGGACCGAAATTTATGGGTGAATACAGTTCAACAGCAACTGCATTAATTTTAATTCATCGACAATATTTTACCCTTGTTCCGAAAACCTTAACTTTTGCATACCGTTTAAGTTATCAAACCAAAACAAGCGGTGATATTCCGTTCTATATTTTACCTTACTTATACGACTCGTATAATATTAGAGATGGTTTAGGTGGGTCTAAAACTTTACGAGGGATATTAAGAAACCGTGTTGTAGGCGATGGAATGGCTTTTGCCAACTTTGAATTTCGCTGGAAAGTATTAAAAACACAGTTTTTAAAGCAAAATTTTTATATTGCGCTTAGTGGATTTGCTGATATGGGACGTGTTGTTGACCCTTATGTTTTTAATAGAAGCAATATTCCGGCACAATATCAAAGTTGGGTAAATTATAACCCTGAAAGCTTGCATATGAGTTTTGGTGCAGGATTGCATTTTGCAATGAATGATAATTTTATAGTAGCTATTGATTATGGTATGGCAACCAATGAACAAGACGGTACAAGCGGATTATATATTGGCTTAAACTTCTTGTATTAACTTATACCTGATTTACAAACTTCAAATAAGCCGAAAGGATATTTGAACGTTTAAATCATAACAGGTTGAGTATAACCTCAAAGAGCGATTATAACTCCGTTATAATCGCTCAATTTAGGTATAACTTATTCTCCCATTTACGGACTAGTTAAACTGTCCATCTGAATTTTTAGCCTTTTTTCTTCAAAAAGTTTACGCTTTTTCATACGTTCCACATCAAAATAATCCAACAAATCTTGATAGGAACTTGAAAAACTACGTGTACGAATATTACTTAAAATTACAATTGTAACTTTATTTTTAATATCACGTACAAAAAGTGCATTAAACCCGCGCCACCAACCACCGTGATAAATTATTTTACTATCATCAATACATTTTCTTAATCGCCAACCAAAACCATAGGCATGAATACTGTTTTTACGTATAGCCGGATATTCAAAGGCTTTTTGCAAACTACTATCGGGAATAAGTTTACTTGCATAAAGTGCTTTATCCCAACGCAATAAGTCTTCAACTGTGGTATAAACTCCTTTATCTCCGGTAACTCCATCCTGATAAGTATGTAAGGCTTCTTCCCATTTATAATGATAACCTTTGGCGGCTTTATAAATTCGCTGATGTTTGCCTTTAACAAAAATAGTAGTATTCCACATTCCGGCTTTATTGAAAATTTCACTATTTGCAAATTTTTCAAAAGGAATTCCGCTAACTTGTTCAACTATTGCTGCCAAAAGGGCATAATTCGTATTGCAATAATGAAAACCTTGGTTGGGCGGATAGTAAACAAGAGGTACACTATCAATCATCAATTGCAGAACATCTTTATTATAAATAGTAGTTTCCTTATCGGTATAAAAATCACAAAAATAATTATAGTTTGGTAAACCGGAACGATGTGTAAGCAACTGATACACTGTAATACCTTTATAAGGAAATTCAGGGAAAAATTTTTGAATACTGTCCTTGTAATCAATTAAGCCGCGTTGGTGCAATATCATAATTGCCATAGCGGTAAATTGTTTGGAAACCGAGCCTATTTGAAACCGGTGTTTCAGCGTTAAAGTATCTTTACGTTTATAATCGGCATATCCGTATGAATTTTCGTAAAGAATTACTCCGTTTTGCGCTACCAAAATATTTCCGTTAAACCTACTGTTTTTATACAGTTTTTTAAACCATGCATCAATTTTTGGTGTTATAATTGAATCATAATGCCTTTCTAATACAGTATCAGTATTTAGCCAATGTGTTTTTTTGTTTATTGCTTTTGGCTTTGGTTTATCACCCGGAACAAAAGCATAGTATCCTAACAGTAAAATAATTACCGGTATCAGTGATAAATTAATATATTTCTTCATTTTTTATATTCAAAATCCATTATATTATTTATCTCCACTTTTACAACTTTTCGGGTTTCGGCATAATATAAATAGCCTTCAATATGTGGATAATTCATTTTTTGTAATAGATACATATACTTTCCCACTTGTTCGTGATGCTCGGGCCGTGCTTGCCCGAATTTAAAATCAATTACTATAGTTTTATCTTTACCGATTAATACCCTGTCGGGAATTTTCAGACTTCCGTCTTCATCTAAAATTGCATCTTCATTTTTCACTTTCCATTTATCCGAAAACCAATCAGCCACTTTTTCATCCTCAATAATTGATTTTATTTTTATACGTAGATTATCCAATTCTTTCGAGTTGATTTTACCATCGTAATACTGTTCATTTAACACAAAATCAATATCTTTGGGTGTTTTAATCCGCGCAAAAATTTCATGCATTAAACTTCCATAATTTACTTTATCTTCAATATATTTTATACTTTGTATAAAAAAATCTTCGGCATGATGCAAAATATTTAATTTTTTGGTCCAATCGCTTACCGGATACTCTTCTAATTCAAAACTGTTCTCCGGTTTCGTTTCATTTTTTTTATCATAAGTTTTAAGCTCCGAACTAATTTCCAAAATATTTTCATTTACATTAAAAAAATCAGGAACCGGAATATAGCCTTTTTCGTCAGTAACAAACATTTTATCGCTTAAAAGTAATTGCAATAAATCGGCTACATTTTTGGTTTCTTTTAGTTTACTGTTAAAAGGTGCATATACAATTAATTCCTCCTTTGGACGCGTAAAAGCAACATACATCATATTTAATGCATCCATCAGCGTATAAAGCGTTTCCTCGTAATATTCTTTTTTAAAAGTACTTATTGATAAAGCATTACGATAAACCAAAGGCACAACTTTAAATTTATTAAAAGGCGGTTTTTGGGGGTGTGTCCAAATAATGGTACGCGAAAGTGCC
Organism: Bacteroidales bacterium; assembly: GCA_026988445.1. Lineage (GTDB taxonomy): Bacteria > Bacteroidota > Bacteroidia > Bacteroidales > NBLH01 > NBLH01. Next base: position 15,294 of record JALSLF010000470.1, on the reverse strand, counting down.
GATTTTTCCAAGCCCCAATCAAAAAACGGAAGAATAACCACCCCGAAAGCCAAACCTTTTGATTTATGAATGGTCATAATTTTTAATGAACTATCTTGGTCGGATAGTAAAACCGATTTATTTTTACCGCGTTCTTCCCACCATTTCAGAAATTGTTCCATATCAACAGAATCGTTTCCGGTAAACTCTTTAACAACTTCCTGAAAAGTTTGTATGTAAGCATTTTGGTCTTTAATGGTTTTTAAACCGAAAATTTCAATTAATTGCTCACAAATTTGAAATAAATTGTTCTTTTTCAAGTTTTCCAGTTCATTAAAAAATGCTTTGGGAATAATTTCGGAATGTTCAATATTATTTTGCTCAAAATGTTTATGTGTTGTAGTTGTATTATTCAAATACCTGATTATTTCGCTTGCCAAAGCGGTCAAATGCAGTTTATCATTTTGATTATTAACAAAATAAAGCGCATTAATTAAAATACGTACAGCATAAGAATTGCTCAAGAATAAAGATTCGGAAGAAATAATCGGATACTGAACTTCTGCCTCCGGCGAACTCATATAATCCAAAAGTATTTCGGCAACTTCTTTACCTTGCTTGTTGGTACGTACCAATACGGCAATATCTCCGGCATTAAATTTTCTTTCAAGAATTAATTGTTCAATACGTTGCGGAAGCAATTCCAGTACTTTTTCTTTGTATTGATTTTTTGAACGGCTTTCTTGCTCGATAAATTCAATCCGTACGCTACCGCCATTTTTATCCGCTCTTTTAGGCAATTTTTGGTATGTATCTTTGTACGAATTTAAAATAATGTCGCTTAATTCTTTACCAAAATCAATTAAGTCATCTTCAGATAAAGAACTTAATTTCAGATTAAAAATATTTTGGCAAACTTGCGCTGCATTTTTAAAAATATAATTGTTAAAATCAACAATATTCTTTTTACTGCGCCAATTTGTATCCAAATTTTTATCTTCAATGTAGTATTTCCCGATATCCTGTTCCACACCTTTTAAAAGCAATCGCCAATCGCCTCCGCGCCAACGGTAAATTGATTGCTTAATATCGCCTACAATTAAATTAGCATTATTTTCGGATAAAGAATTTTTAATTAAAGGCTTAAAATTTTCCCATTGAAAGCCTGAGGTATCCTGAAATTCATCAATCAATAAATGACGGTATTTATTTCCAATTTTTTCATAAATAAAAGGTGCATCATTTCCTGCAACCAATTCTTTTAAAATACGCGTAGTATCACTGATTAAAAGTAAGTTATTATCTTGCCTGTATTCGGGCAATAAGTCGGCAAGACTGGTAAGAATACCAAATGCATGAAAATTGGATAAAATATTATTTGCCGAAATATACTCGGCCAAATCATTATCCAATAAATTTAAAATATCTTTCAATATTGGATTTAGCTCGTGATAAAGAGAAGTAACCGTATTTTTTACATTTGTCGAAGCACTTTTTGCATACCACTTTTCAACGGTATCAATGGCATTATTTACGGTTTTATTCGGTAGTAATTTATCATCTTGATTTTCAATAATTCCTTTTAGCAGATAATTCCTGATGATTTTAAAATTTCCACCCAAATTTTGCTCAAGCGCATTGTGTTTTATCAGAATTCCTTTTGCTTTCTGACTGTATATTTTGAGTTTTCCGGTAAATGCACTCTTAATTTTTTGTAAATCGGTATAATAAGAACTTATTTTTACAAACTCATCCTTTTCCTCATCACTATTTTCAGGCTCTAATGCTTGAAATTGTTCTTTAAAAATTTCTTTTGCCAAATCTTTAATTTCTCCCCGAAAATCCCAGCTTTTACCGTCATCAATTTTATGATGTGCAAAATTTATGAGCCAATTTTTTAAATATTCATTCTCATCGGTAGCCTGACTTAACAATTCGGTTAATTCATCAACTACTTTTTCGGTATCCAGCTCAATACGGTATCCGCTTTGCACACCAATTTCAAAAGTAAAAGCACGTATCACTTTTTGAACAAAACTATCAATCGTATTTATCGAGAAAAAACTGTAATTGTGCAAAATATTATCGCGAACGATACGCGCACGTTTCAATAAATCAATTTCACTGTAATCGGGAAAAGATTTTTGAAAAACAGAATAAAAACCCGCGTTATTTCCGTGTTTTACTAATTCGTTTAAAGCTTCCAGAATACGTACTTTCATCTCTTCGGCAGCTTTATTTGTAAAAGTAACTGCCAAAATATGCTTAAAGTTCTCGGGATACTTTATTGCCAGTTTTAAAAACTCTTCGGTTAAAGTATGAGTTTTCCCTGAGCCGGCAGAAGCTTTGTATATCGTTAATTTATTGTGCAAAATGATTAGATTTTTATTAAATAATCTGTTCTAAACAAACAATCAAAGATAAACATTTGTTCCTTACTTTTAAAAATTAAGCATTAACAAGCTTGTTAAACTTAACAGATATGTATGATACTCGTATTCTTGTAAAACTTCTAAAATCGTCATTCCTTATTCGGTGTTCGTTATTCATTTGATGTACGAACAAGGAACACCGATTTACGAATTATGAAGTTTATAATTTACCATACATAATTCAATGTAGTTTAGTTAAGAATTATTTGTAATATACTGTAATGAAACAAATTAGTGATTTATTTAGTATAATTATTTTTAAGGCTGAAAGCCTTAGTTAATTTAGCCCAATGGCAACGCCTTGGGTTAGATACGAAAATAAAATTAGTATTCGCACTGTAAGTGCAATTTAACTTAGCCTTTCAGGCTGCTTTTGTATAGTGTTTGATTTATCCCAAGGCGTTGCCATTGGTTTAGTATAAATTTGGCTTTCAGCCTGTTTAGTATTACCTTAAATCCGCAACTATGTTCGTAGTGAAAAGCCAGAATGTGTGTCAGTATTGGTGTAGCACAGTTTTGAGACACGCAAACGTAGCATCAGTTACGGTGAGTATCGAAAAACGAGCATTCCCAATAATGGCGCGCATCCGCCGGTAGTCGGACATGGTACTGGCTTTGCAGTAGAAGATAGTTGCGGATTTAAGGTATTAAAAAATATAAAACTATATAATTAAAATATAGAAAATATTACTACAACAAACATAACAAATTAATGTACAGCATATTATAAATATTGTTAACTAAACAACATTGATACATACTTATCAATTCTTCATTTTGTTGAATTAAATGGATCTTAGCCAAAATTAAAAATATACCAAAAACCCTTTGTTTAAAATCGGCACTTTATTTGTTTAAATACAGTAAAAAATACTTTTTTGGTTTTAAGAGTAAAAAAATATATGTAAGTTTGTAAAAATGTAAAGAATAATCATCTTTAAACTATAAAAATTGTTTAAAAAGAATACTACAAAAACTCAATTTGCTAAGATTATTGCAATTAATGCATTTTTTCTGCTTTTAATTGCCCTTTATGCTTTTGTCTTTTTTCAATGGCATTTAAAAAACGACAATACCCTTAAAAATCTTTACCGCTTAAAAGATAATTTGACAGAAATTAAAAATCTGCAAAAAAACTTTATAAATAAAAGCTATTTTGATGAGCTGTTTTTTGATACCGGCGAAAATAAATATACCAAACAACTTTCAAGCGGCTTTGATAAAATAGAGAACAGTTTAGAAAATTTGCGCAGTGTAAATTCTTGGTATAACGATTCGGAAACACAACTTTTGTACACCAATATTTCAGATAACATTCAAAGTTTACGTATTTCAAATAATTTGCTACTTAAATACTTGAAAGAAGCAGGAAATGAACGCTCCGGCATTTATAGTCATCTATTAGTAACCGAAAAGTCATGCGAAGAAAAGTTTGGCATTTTAAAAGGCATCACAAAAACAAAAAATTATTTTAAGCAAGCAAAAAATTATCGAAAAATTTTCTATTCGCACAGCGATTTGCAATTACTCAATATGATTAATAACTCGATAAATGCAAGCATTCAAACGCTTGAAAAAAATTATCAACTTTCAGGAAATTATAAATATTTACGTTTAATAGATCAGCTTACCGAATACAAAAAAGTTTTTAATCAGTATGCCCGTAAAGTACTACAAATTGGTGTAAATGAACATCAAGGAATAAGAATGAACATGAGCGGGAATTACAAAAAAATAGATATAGGAATAAATAAAATCAGCGATAAATTACATGCCTTGCAAATTAAGGCAAATCGATTATCTGCATTAATTATTATTTTATTGCTTCTAACAAATATCGCCCTAAGTTTTTATTTCCATAACAGATCAGCCAAGCAATTTGGCAGTTTTGTCAAAGCAAGCGAAAATTATTTTAAATCGTGGATAGGCGGTATTAAAGCCCGTGCGCCCGAAGTTCTTCCAAATGATGATTATCAAGAGCTTCAAAAATTAATGAATGATTTTTCGGAAAAACTAAATTTAAGCGTACAAATGCTAAAAGCATTAATGCGCTCAGATGCAAAATTATTAAACGAAGAAAACTTTGACAAAGCTATTTTCCCGGAAATTAAAGCCATTGATAAACATATCCGCAGCCTGAACAGACAACTCAAAGCCGAAACAAACGCTACCCTTGTAAATGAGTGGATACGTAAAGGACTTACCGGTTTTTCGGAAGTTTTACGAAAAAACTTTGACGAACCGACAAAACATGCCAAAGAAATTTTAAGTAATTTAGTTGCTTATCTGAATGTTCCTATGGGAGCAATTTATTTACCTTCAAGCGAGAAACGAAATACCTTTGACCTTGTTGGGAGTATTGCTTTTGGTAAAGAAAAACATTACGTACGCTCTGTAATGCTTGGCGAAGGAATTGTCGGCACAGTTGCACTTGAACGTAAAACCCTAAATATTACGGATATTCCAGAGGATTATTTCAAGGTATCATCAGGATTTGGCGAGGCAAAGCCCAAAAATATTATTGTTATTCCCATTAAGCTGGAAAATAAAGTTTTTGGAATAATAGAATTGGCATCTTTACAAAAATTTAAACATTTTGAGCTTGAATTTATTGATGAACTAAGTAAAACATTGGGCGCTTCTTTTGCCATTTCGCGTATTTTCAGAAATACCCGGAACAAACTGGAAAAAGCCGAGAATAGAGTAATGGCTTTAAGAAGAGATAATAAAGAAAGTAACGTTACAATACTAAATCTTGAAAAAGAAAAGCAGCAACTAGAAGGTATTAAAAAAGAAAATGAATTATTGGTTCAAGGAATTGATACTTTAATGTTGGTTGCCGATTTAGATTTAGAAGGTAATATATTGGAAATGAACAATGCTTTTGTTGAGCTCTTTAAAAAATCAAAAGATATTTTACTGCATACAAACTACTGGGATTATACTTTTATGCGCGAAACCATTGAAGAAGATATTGCGCTGGATAAAATAAAAAATAGTCTTCGTATTGGTAAAATGCATACTTTGGAACAACATTTTCAAGTTGTACAAAAAAATATTGCTCTTTCAAGTATTTTTATTCCTCTTAAAGATATTAAAGGAAAAGTATTTAAAATAAAAGTACTTGCTTGGAATAATAGCTCCCTTTTGAATATTCAGACAGAAATAGAACAACTACAAAAACAATTGCAAGAACTAAGAAAAGAAAATGAAAAAGAACACTTTAAAGTAGAAGAATTTGAACGTACACTAAAAGAAAAAGATCAAGAAATAGCTAATATCCGAAAATTATATGAAGAAGAAATTAAAAAAATAAAATCAGAACACCTGAAAGCAATTGCAAAAACAATGGAGGATCAAAAGAAAAAAGAAAATGTACTTATTGATGAAATTAATAAGCTACGTAAAGAGATTGAACAACTTAAAAAATAATTCTGAGCTAAACTAAAATGCAGGATAAATTAAAATTTGCAATTCGCTATTTAAACTATTTTATCAAATCAAAATATTATTACGGACACGGCATCCACTCTCCTTTTATTTACAAATTTGCACGAAAAGTGCTTTTTACCCGAAAAAAAAATCCGGAATTAAAGAAAATCGATAAAATATTTAAAAATTATAAAAAAAACAAAAACCATGTTTTTATTGAAGACTTTGGGGCAGGTTCTAAAGTACTAAAAGCAAAAAGCAGAAAAATTAGTGAAATTGCAAAAAGTTCATCAAGCCGGAAAAAATACGGAAAACTACTTTTCAGGATTACGGAATATTTTAAGATTAAAAATGCAATAGAAATTGGCACCTCGCTGGGAATTGGCTCACTCTATATAGGAATATCAAAAAAAGTAAATTTGCACACCATTGAGGGTGATAAATCATTGTACGAAACTGCAAAAGCAACTTTTGAAAACTTAAACTTAACGAATATCAACATATATAAAGGCAAATTTGAAGATGTTTTACCTTTGCTTTTAAAAAAAATCGACACCCTGGATTTTGTCTATTTCGATGGAAATCATACAAGCACAGCTACCTTAAATTATTTTCACCAATGCCTTGATAAAGTTCATAACGAAAGCATATTTATTTTTGACGATATTCACTGGTCGGAAGATATGGAGCATGCATGGGAACAAATTAAAGCACATCCGAAAGTACGCGTAAGCATCGATTTATTTCAGATAGGAATTGTTTTTTTCAGAAGAGAACTCAGTAAAGAACATTATATAATCAGGTATTGATAATTGCCACAAAAAAAACTATCTTTACCCCTGATTTTATATGGGGAGAATAATTAAATCATAAAGCAAAATGAGTGAAATTATTAAATGCACTGAACTAAAAAAATTCTATCAGGTTGGAACACAGGTAGTAAAAGCCATTCGGAATATTAGCGTAAACATCAATGCCGGTGAATATGTTGCCATTATGGGACCCTCCGGTTCCGGCAAATCAACCTTTATGAATATAATCGGGTGCTTAGATACACCCACAGGCGGTGAATATATCTTAAACGGACAAGCCGTTAGCAAGTTGCAAGACGACCAATTAGCCGAAATACGCAACAAAGAAATAGGCTTTGTTTTTCAAACATTTAACCTGATGCCCCGATATTCGGCACTCGAAAACGTGATGCTACCCTTAGTTTATGCCGGATTAGGAAGCGAAAAACGCAAACAACGCGCACTGGAAGTGCTTGAGCAAGTAGGACTTTCAGACAGGGTTATGCACAAACCCAATGAACTTTCGGGCGGACAAAGACAAAGAGTTGCCGTGGCAAGAGCTTTGGTAAATCACCCTTCCATTATTCTTGCCGATGAACCTACCGGAAATCTTGATACAAAAACATCCATTGACATTATGCATTTATTTTCTCAAATTCATCAAATGGGAAATACCATAATATTAGTAACTCATGAAGAAGATATAGCTTTACATGCGCACCGTATTATTCGCTTACGCGATGGTGAAATCGAAGCGGACTATATTAATAAAAACATTGTATCATTAGCATAATATTGAAAATCAATAAAGTATGAAAATATATACAAAAACAGGCGATAAAGGAAACACCTCCTTATTAAGTGGCGAGCGTGTTCCAAAATACCATGAACGAATTGAAGCATACGGCACCATTGATGAACTCAATTCTTTTGTCGGACTTCTACGTTCGGCAAATTTGCAGAAAGAAGACAATGAATTTTTAATTAAAATACAACATCACCTTTTTAATATAGGCTCACTTTTGGCGCTTGGCGATAAAAAAGTAAAATTTAAAATGCCCGAAATTACCGAAAAAGATATTTTGGAAATGGAACAAGAAATGGACAAAATAGACCAAAAACTTCCTCCCTTAAAAAGCTTTGTACTTCCGGGTGGCGAACAAACGGTGGCATACTGCCATGTATGCCGCAGTATTTGCCGAAGAGCCGAACGCTTAATTGTTAAAATAAGCCTTGAAAACAAAATTGATGAAAACCTGACAAAATACATAAACCGTTTATCCGATTATTTTTTCTTGCTTTCGCGTAAAATTGCAAATGAAAAAAATTTTGAAGAAATAAAGTGGAAAGCATAAGCCAAACCAAACAAATATTTATTTTTTTGGGTGGCAAACGGGCTTTCCGCTTGTAGTCCCGATAGTAAAAAATAACAAAACCTAAAAAGGCAAAGGAGCTTCCGTTGGTCGCTCTTTCCCTTTTGGTTTTGTATATTTTTCACCATCGGGAGCTACCGCTGCAATCCCTGCCACAAGCACACATCAAGCCCGCGCGCAACCCTAAACCGGTCAGCGTGCGTCAGCTCCTGACAGTGTTTAGTACACCCATGCAAAAACCTGTCAGCGTGCGAAGCTCCTTACAGCGTTTAACACTTCCATAGAATTGATATTTAACCCCTTAGGAGTTCATTCCCGTAAATATATTGTAACCGGTCGTTAATTACCGGTAACTAATCAGTAAAAAAATAAAATATCTGTGTAAACCAGTGTTCACGTATGATAAAACATTTGCCGTAGGCAAAACCATGTCCGACTACCGGCGGATTAGTGTCCTTTGTGCTCTTTGTGGTTAAAATAAAAACGTCGTAGATGTTTAAAACTTGTCCGACTACCGATGTAAACCTGTTGAATATTTTTCCGGTAAAATAGTGGTAAAACCATGAATTTAGGTTTAAGCTATTACATGCAATAGGGGTGAATTGTTCTAAAATTCGTCAATAATAAATGTTATACAATAGGCTGTCTGTTAGTAATCAAATTTTTTCTTACTTTTGCTCAAACAAAAACTCATTATTAAACTCTAAATTATAATTAATGGAACGAGATATAGAAATTTTTGACTTAATCGAGAAGGAACATCAACGTCAATTACACGGTATAGAGTTAATTGCCTCCGAAAACTTTGTCAGTGAGCAAGTAATGCAAGCTATGGGCAGCTGGTTAACCAATAAATATGCCGAAGGTTATCCCGGTAAAAGATACTATGGCGGTTGCCAAATTGTGGATCAAACAGAGCAATTAGCCATTGATCGGGTAAAAAAACTATTTGGAGCAGCCTGGGCAAACGTTCAGCCACACTCAGGAGCACAAGCCAATGCAGCGGTAATGCTTGCTACACTAAAACCCGGAGATACATTTCTCGGTTTAAACCTTTCGCATGGCGGACACCTTACGCATGGCTCATTTGTAAATTATTCAGGCATATTATACCGTGCCGTATCGTACAATGTTAAAGAAGATACAGGAACGGTTGATTACGATGAAATGGAAGAACTGGCAATTAAAGAAAAACCTAAATTAATTGTAGGTGGAGCATCGGCTTACTCACGCGATTGGGATTATGAGCGTATGCGTGCCATTGCCGATAAAGTAGGTGCATTATTAATGTTTGATATTTCACACCCTGCAGGACTAATTGCCGCAGGACTATTAAAAAATCCTCTACCTTATGCTCATATAGTAACATCTACAACCCATAAAACATTAAGGGGTCCACGCGGTGGAATTATTATGATGGGCGAAGATTTTGAAAATCCATACGGTAAAAAAACACCCAAAGGTAAAATCCGCATGATGTCATCATTACTTGACTCGGCAGTATTTCCGGGAACACAAGGCGGTCCTTTAGAACATGTAATTGCAGCTAAAGCAGTAGCTTTTGGCGAAGCTTTAACCGATGAATTTAAAGAATATCAAAAACAAGTCCTTAAAAATGCTCAAACCATGGCAAAAGCATTTATGGAAAAAGGCTATAAAGTTATTTCCGGCGGAACAGATAACCATTCAATGTTGATTGATTTGCGTACAAAAGTACCCGAAGTAACCGGTAAAGTGGTTGAAAAAGCCTTGGAAAGAGCAGATATTACCATTAATAAAAATATGGTGCCTTTCGATACCCGTTCACCCTTTCAAACCTCAGGTTTACGTGTTGGAACACCTGCGGTAACTACTCGCGGAATGAAAGAAGAACACATGCTTAAAATTGTTGATTTAATTGATAAAGTGATAATGGATGTGGAAAATGAAGCCGTTATTGATGCAGTACGTACCGAAGTAAACGAATTAATGAAAAATTTTCCTTTAACAACACATTAAAATTTTATTTCAAGAATAAGATAAAATGAGAGAATGAAGGAATTGTTATTTTTCATCCTATACATTCTCTCATTCAATCATTTAATCATTCTGTCATTCAATCATTTAACCATTCTGTCATTCAAAATTAAAGTTTTTTTACCATAAAATATGTTATTAAGAAAAATTGCATACTTTATTCTTTGGCTAATCGGCTGGAAAACCATAGGAGGAGCACCCAATGAAAAAAAATATGTTACCATAATAGCGCCCCATACCAGTAATATTGATTTTTTTATGGGAAAACTGGCAAATTGGGCTATGGGAGTAAAACCAAAAGTAATCGTAAAAAAAGAAGCTTTTAACTTTTTCACATCACCTTTTATTAAAATGTGGGGCGGAATACCGGTTGACCGCTCAAAAACCGGTGGTGTAGTAGCAGAAGTAGTAAAACTTTTTAAAGAAAAAGAGGAGTTTATATTAGGAATTACTCCGGAAGGTACCCGAAAAAGAAACCCGAATTGGAAAACCGGTTTCTACCGGATTGCTCGTGCAGCAGATGTTCCCATTAGCCTTGCATATATTGATTTTGGAAAAAAAGAGCTGAGCATGGGCAAAATGTTTTACCCCACAGGCGATATGGAAAAAGATATTTACGAGATAAAGCAATATTATAAAGATAAAGTAGGATATCATCCTGAAAAGTTTGCCATTGAATAAATAATACAGTCATGACTGAAAAGCTTAAAATTACAATAGTTCAATCAAATCTAATTTGGGAAAATAAAGAGGCAAACCTTGCAAATTTTCAAAAAATTATTGAAGATTTGGCAGGAAAAACCGATTTAATAATTCTCCCTGAAATGTTTACAACCGGATTTTCAATGAAACCGGCTGAATTTGCAGAAAAACCGAACGGAAAAACGTTAACTTGGATGAAAAATATGGCAGAAAGTTCTTCTGCGGCTATCGCCGGAAGCATTATCATCAAAGAGAATAATAAATTTTACAACCGCTTTTTATTTGTTACCAAACAAGGTATTGAACAATACGATAAAAGGCATCTTTTTGCCATGGCAGGCGAAGACAAACATTACGAACAAGGCAAACAAAGCACATTAATTAATTACAAAGGATGGAAAATTCGTCCGCAAATTTGTTATGATTTAAGATTTCCGGTTTGGAGCAGAAATACTGATGAATATGATTTATTAATTTATGTAGCCAATTGGCCCGAAAAACGAGTAGCTCATTGGAGTGCATTACTTCGTGCAAGAGCTATTGAGAACCAAGCATACGTTGCAGGAGTAAACCGCATTGGTTTTGACGGAAACAATTACCCGCATAGCGGTGATTCTGCAATTTATAATCCAATGGGAGAAATAATTAGCAAAACAAAAGCCAATCAAGAGCGTGCCGAAACGATAGAACTCTCCTATGAAGAATTAAATAAAATAAGAAAAAACTTACCTTTTTTACAAGATAAAGATAGCTTCTTTATTTCCTAAACAACTGAATAACAATATTAAAAAGTAAAACCGACACGCATTACCGGGTTTTCATACGGAGAATATTGGTTTTGATTTAAATTCCATAAAACTGTAAAATACATTCCGCCGCGTTTACCAAAAGGCTGGAAATATCCTCCACCAATATAGTAACTGTCAATCCACATTCGTGTTTTTTGCAAATTTTGGTCAAGATACTCTATATTCAAATATTCAGCTTCTGCCTGAGCATAAAGTCCTTTAAAAATATAGAAGCGAGAAAAAACACTACCTCCATAACTTGACGATTCATAAGAAGAACCATAGTATTCTGTTTTGCTGTATTGATAGGTAAAGCGCAAACCTGCATGAAATTTAGGTGTAATTTTATATCCTACTAACGGAGATATATCAATTAAAGTATAAGTACCAAACTGCAAACCCAAATATCCGCCAAAATATAGTTTGTCTCTAAGCGAAGTTTCCTCTTTTGCTTTTTCTTTATTCTCATAATATTGGCTGTATCCTTGTAATGGAATAATCAGAACAAATAAAATTATTAAAAATTTTCTCATTTTGCTTAGATTTGATAATTCATAAACGAAATTACAAAATTAAGTATTTAAATCAAATTATTTGTATAATACCTGAAAATATCGGGGGAATCACCTTTAAAGAAGTCAATAGTAAATAAAATCAATAGCCGTAGGCTTTAGCCTACGGTAGATTTGCTGTAAATAAAAAGGCTTTAGCCATAGATTTATGTTTGGCTAAAGCCTTTCTTTCATGATTTTAATAGATACCGCAGGGTAAACCCTACAACTATTGAAAAAATGAATAAATTATTTAAGAATTTGTGCAACCTGTCCGACTATTGGCGAATCTGTGGCATTATATAAATCTCTAAAGTATTTTTATAAAACAAATCACTTTTAAAAGCGATTCCTCTGACTTACAAATACATATAAACTCATTTATAGCCGGTTTATTATATTAATTCTTCTTATAAAATATTTTTCCGGTAATTAACAAACCGATAAATACAAAAACACTAAATACCAAACTGCTAAAAGCTAATTGCATTCCTCCTGATAAAATATGCCCACTTGTACAACCGCCTGCCATACGTGCACCAATAATTAAAATAAAACCCCCAATAAAAGCCCAAATAGCACGATTTATTTTAGATTTTCCCTTATACTTAATCCAGTTTGTATGTAAAATCGATAATTTAAAATCTTTCCGAATCAGTGAAATTACAATTCCGGCAATAAATGCTCCCGATAAAAATATTATTTCCCAATTACCGGGAGTTTTAATTTTATTAAAATAATCATTATCAATAAAATTTGTAATTAAGTCGCCGAAATAAGGAAAAGCTGTTGAGGCACCAATAGGTCTATTGGTAATATTAGAAGCAAAAACAATCGCATTTAATATTGCCAATGCAATTCCTGAATAAATCCATTTTCGGTCTTTATTTTTATCAAATCTTTGCAACCAGAATGAAGCTACGATAAAAACAAGTCCAACAATAAAAAGAGAAATAAAAAATAAAGTATTTGTGCCCATTACAGAGTTTAATGAAAGAGCTCCTAAATTAGCGCCCAAAACAGGCTTAATAAAAGGCAATAATAAAGTATAGACAACTCCTCCCAATAATCCACCGATAATACCAATCAGTGCATCAATAGAACCTTCTCCCAGCGATACTGCTAAAGTGCCGGGACAATAGCCAAGAATAGCCATTCCCACACCAAATATTAAACCGCCAAGCACTATACCACCCACAACAAAAGGCTTTACATGGTAGGAAGCAAGCCCCGTTGCTATTTCAATATTTATCAAAATAGCTCCTACACCAATAGCAATGGCTATTGCTTTTGCTACGGCAAAATTTTCGCGTAAAGCTAAGCCACTAATTACATTGTATTTATTCAGTTTAGCATATTGCAAAATTGCACCAAATAAAAATCCTAAAATCAAAATAGTTGTTATCATATTATTATCTATTAAGTTATTAAACTAAAAGTGATTATAAAGCACTATAAACGAACTTACCCCTATAAGTAACCATAACAAAACGCCCATTAGGAAACTCCTAAATCCGGCATCTTTTATATCAGAAAGAGACATACTTGAACCGATTAAAAATAGAGCAATGACCATTCCCCGTTTTCCAATCCAACTTAAATAGCTGAAAAGAGTAGCATACGAAGTAAAAAAGTTAGCAATCAATATGCTGATTATAAATAAGCCGATAAACCAAGGTATTTTTGGTTTTCCTGAGGATTTATCTTGTTGCAACAAAGCAATAAAAATGGATAAAGGAATAATCCATAATGCCCTTATTAATTTAACTGTTGTAGCTACCTCAAGCGATTTAGCCCCATAGGTAGCACCTGCCCCAACCACAGAACTTGTGTCGTGTATAGCAATAGCCGCCCAATTACCAAAAGTTACCTGACTTAAATGAAAATAATGACCTATTACCGGAAAAATAATTAAAGCAATTGCATTGAGTACAAAAACAACAATTAGGGCAAAAGAGGTTTGATGATGTTTTGCATTAATTACCGGTGAAACCGCAGCAATGGCACTTCCTCCACAAATAGCAGTACCAACCGATATGAGCGTAGCTGTTTTTGAATCAACTTTAAGTATTTTTGCTAATACATAGCCCCAGAACATAACAAACAAAACAGAAATAGCCGTATTATAAAAACCGGTTTTTGAAGCACTTATCACCTGTGTTAAATTCATTCCAAAACCCAACAATATAATTGAGGCTTTCAATGAAAAGGAAGTGTATTTGTTTATTTCTTTGTTTTTTATGCCCAATAATGACAAAATAATTCCCATAATTAATGCAAAGGCAGGAGAAACAAAAGGGATAAAGCATATAAGTAATGCAATAGCTACGATAATATTAATTTGTGTTTTACTTAAAAGCATGTTTGTCCATTTTTATTTTGGACAAAAGTACAGCTAATTATAACATAAGCAAATACAAAAAAGTAATATACTATAACTAAAAATTATACTGCTGCAAAAAATCAATAAATAGTTTTGTTGAAGAAGAATGGTGTCCTTGTTTGAGCGCAATTCTGAATTTTCGATGAAATGAAATATTCTTAATATTTATTTTAACCAACTGTTTAAGATGTAATTCTTTTTCAATTGATTTCTCTGAAACCAGTGCAATACCATCAAAATCTAACAAAAAGTTTTTAATAGCTTCGGTGCTTCCTAAATGGATTAAAATACGAAGTTTATCAATATCGATGTTTTGTTTTTGTAAAGATTTTTGAATAACTTGAAGCGTTCCGGAACCTTTTTCTCGTAAAACGATAGGAATATTGTAAAAGTCAGTTATTGAAATTAATTTACGTTTTGAATAAACACTGTTTGAAGCCGTTACAATAATAATTTCATCATCCAAAAAATCAGCATATCTAATATTCTGTTGCGATTCCTGATTTTCAACCAATGCCATATCAATTTCATTTTCAAGCAATTTATTTTCCATTTCAAAAGAATTACCATTTAAAAGGTAAAGTTTAATTTGGGGATATCGCTTGTGAAAAGCGGCAATAACTTTAGGTATCAGGTATTGAGATATGGTTGAACTTGCACCTATTCGCAAACTACCTTTGTAACTATTATTTAAGCTTTCTAAGTCAAATTCTAATTCCCGATATAGTTGTCTTATACGTTTTAAATGATTATAAACGATTTTGCCTGATTTTGTTAAATAAATTTTGTTGCCTTTTCGCTCAAAAAGAGCTACATTTAATTTATTCTCTAATTCTTTAATATGATT
>JALSLF010000469.1 GCA_026988445.1 Bacteroidales bacterium | reverse complement strand
GATATAGTTGTCTTATACGTTTTAAATGATTATAAACGATTTTGCCTGATTTTGTTAAATAAATTTTGTTGCCTTTTCGCTCAAAAAGAGCTACATTTAATTTATTCTCTAATTCTTTAATATGATTTGTAACAGCCGGTTGACTAATAAATAGTTCCTCAGCAGCTTTAGAAAAGCTAAGATTTTCAGCTACTGATATAAAAACTTTATCTCTATAATCCATCCAATAATGATGTTGTTAACTAAACATTTAGCAAAAATTGTTTAGATAAATTACTTGTCATACACTTTAGGTTCAATTTCACCTTTGATTACCATTAAACCGTTCATTGCCAAAGCACGCATTTCATCTTCTCCGGGATATACATGAACAGGAGCAATCCGGTGCACGCGTTCAATAATCTTATTTACAAAATATTTTGAATTAGCTAAACCGCCGGTAAGTAAAATTGCATCCACATTTCCTTTCATTACGGGGCACATAGAGCCAATCGTTTTTGCCACCTGATAAGCCATAGCATCATAATAAAATTTTGCTTCTTCATCGCCTTCCATAGCACGCATTTCTACTTCATAAGCACTATTGGTTCCCAAATATGCAACCAAACCACCCTCGCCGGTTATCATTTTTTTTATTTTATCCTTGGTGTACATCCCGCTAAAACACATATTCACCAAATCTCCAACGGGTAAAGTTCCGCTGCGCTCCGGAGAAAAAGGTCCTTCTCCGTCAAGTCCTTGATTTACATCAATTACTCTGCCTTTTTCATGGGCACCAACGGTAATTCCTCCACCCATATGCACAACAATTAAATTCATATCTTCATAAGCACGCATTACAGATTTTGCATGCAGGCGTGCCACTGCTTTCTGATTTAAAGCATGAAAAATAGATTTTCTGCGAAATGCGGGATGTCCCGAAACCCGAGCCAGAGGAGAAAGTTCATCTACAACAACAGGGTCGGCAATATAGGCTTTAGCATCCTTTAAATTTCCGGCAATTTCACGCGCAATTAAACCTCCTAAATTACTGGCATGTTCTCCAAGCGTGGTATCAATCAAGTCACGAACCATATTATCGTTCACCTCATAAATACCAGACTCTATTGGTTTTATCAAACCACCTCTACCAACAACCGCACGAATTAAATCCAGTTGAATCTCTGCTTTTTTTAACTCTTTCATGATAATATCCTTCCTGAATTCAAACTGGTCGGCAAGAGTTTCAAACTTTTTTAGTTCTTTATTGGTATGTTTAATATTTTTTAAAAAAACAGGATTTGTATTCTGATATATGGCAATTTTTGTTGAAGTAGAACCCGGGTTTATTGCTAATATTCTAATATTTTCCATTTTTTGATAAATCTACTGTTTACAAATATTTTATGCTCCAAGTGCTGCCAGTTTAATACTGTTTTGTTTTGCCTCATGCGAATCAGACCTTGATGTAAGAACGATTGGCGCTCTAGCGCCAAGAATTACGGCAGCTATTTTAACATCAGCAAAAAAACTCAAAGATTTATACAGTACATTTCCCGATTCGATATTTGGAACCAACAACAAGTCAGCTTCGCCGGCAACATCACTTACAATACCCTTATGTTCGGCACTATCTTTACTAATAGCATTATCCAGAGCCAGAGGACCATCAACAATACATCCGTTAATTTGCTTTCGCTCCGACATTTTTGCAATTATTGCAGCATCCATACTCGAAGGCATAGCCTTATTAACGGTTTCGGCTGCAGAAATCAGGGCTACTTTAGGATGATTAATCCCTATTTTATTCATGTATTGCACCGAATTGTTTAAAATAGCAATTTTTGTTTCTAAATCAGGCGCTATATTCATGGCAACATCAGTAATACCAAGGAGTTTATGATAGCCCCTAATTTCAAATAGTGCAAAATGCGATAATATTTTTCCTGAACGTAAGCCCCACTCCTTGTTCAAAACTCCTTTTAGCAAGCTTGCAGTAGCTACATTACCTTTCATTAAAATTTGAGCATCACCCTTACGAACCAAGCGAACTGCTGCCTCAACAGCTTCCAACTTATCTTTTTTATCAATAATTTCAATTGATGAAAGTTCAAAGTTAATCCGGGCAGCTATTTTTTTTATTTCACCGGCATCTCCCACTAATACCGGCTCAATAATATTTTCCAAAAAAGCTTCTTTTACTGCTTGCAAAGCATGTTCATCGTGTGCAACGGCAAGAGCCAGTTTCTTTTTATTGCTCTGCTTATCTTTTTTAAAAAGTTCATTTAAATTTGAAAACATTTATTTTTGGTTTGGTTTTATATATAAGCTGAAAACTAACTACTTATAATACTCATGGTGTCCTGAGCAATTACAAATTCCTCATTAGTAGGCACTACCATTATTTTAACTTTTGATGTATCCGTGCTGATTATAGCATCTTTTCCTCTAAGTCCCTTATTTTTATTATTATCGATTTCCATACCCAAATAAGAGAAACCATCTACAATATTTTTTCTTAATGTATCGGCATTTTCACCAATTCCACCGGTAAACAAAAGCATATCAATACCTTCCATTGCAGCCGTATAAGCACCTATGTATTTTTTGATTCGATATACATACATTTCCAGTCCTAAACTTGCCCTTTTGTTACCTTCTTCTGCTGCTTGTTCAATTTCGCGCATATCGGATGAAACTCCGGTAATTCCAATCATACCGCTATGTTTATTAATTAGTGTACGTGCTGTTTCGATACCAATTTCTTCTTTTTCCATCAAGAACAGTAAAGCACCTAAATCAAGATCTCCTGTACGGCTTCCCATAATTAAACCTTCAACGGGAGTAAGTCCCATTGATGTATCAACCGATTTACCTCCATCAATAGCCGTAATGGAAGCACCATTACCTAAATGGCAAGCTACAATTTTTTGCTTTTTAATATCAACTCCTGCAAGCTTACATGCTTTTTCGGCAATAAACCTGTAACTGGTTCCGTGAAAACCATAGCGACGAATTCCATATTTTTTATACAAAGTAAAAGGAGTAGCATACATATATGCTTTTGCCGGCATACTTTGATGAAAAGCCGTATCGAAAACCGCAACTTGGGGGATTCCCGGCAGTAGCAAATCCATTGCCAAAATACCTTTATAATTATGCGGATTATGCAAAGGTGCTAATTCACTAACCTTTTCAATATCTTTTTTTACATCATCATCAATTAAAACACTCTCTTTAAATTTTTCACCTCCGTGTGCAACTCTGTGCCCCACTGCGCCAATTTCTTGTAAAGATGAAATGCAACCGTGTTTTTCACTAATTAATACTCCAAGAATATATTCTATCCCGCCTTGATGGTCTAAAATATCACCTTCAAACTTTACTTTTTGTCCGTTACTTTTTTCATGTTTCAAAAAAGCACCTTTCAAACCAATTTTTTCAACAACACCTTTTGCCATAACCGATTGATTGGTCATATCAAAAAGCTGATATTTAATTGATGAACTTCCGCAGTTCAATACCATTATTTTCATAATCTATTTTTATATATTTTTATCTAATCATTGAATTAGGTTTCAGTTTATTGCTGATTTTATAATCATCACCTTATTGGCATTCTGTTACTTTTTGCATACCGGTAATTTTATTCCCGTGCGCATCATAAGTATAGAAACCCATACAAGTTTTTCGTCCTAAACGTTCGGCTCTTACTAACTTTTTGATTAAAGGAGAAGGTTTATATTTCATATCTCCAAATTCGTTATATAAGTTTTCCATCCACCGAACTACTCTGTCTAAACCAATTTTATCCGCCATTTCAAAAGGCCCAAGAGGTAAGCCTAAACCATTACGCATGGTTAAATCTATATCTTCTTTACTAGCAACTCCTTCCATTAAAGCATCACAAGCTTCACCAATTAGTGAAACAAATAAACGAACACTAATTAATCCAGGAGATTCTTCAACAGGAATGGGAATTTTACCAATTAAAGTAGCAAATTTACGTACACTTTGACAAATATCTTCCGAAGCATGTAAACCTCTAACTACTTCAACAATATTAGCCCCCGGATTGGTTGTTGAAAAGTGTAAGCTTAAACAGCGATCTTTGTATTTAATACCTGATGCCAGTTCGGTAATAACCGTAGTTGTAGAATTGGTAGCAATAATGGCATGGCGACTTACATGTTCTTCAATTTTTTGAAAAACTGCTTTTCGAATATCCAAACTATACTCACGCTGTTTGGATAAAATGGATTCGATAACCAAATCACAATCCTTAAAATCGGCATAATCCGTAGTACCTTTGATTCTAGACATTACAGCACGTTTATCTCCATCGGTCATTCCCCAATGCTCAATTCTATTATCCAATTCTTCTGCCAACTCCTCATAAGCATGTTGAATTATTTCTTCACTTAAATCTAAAAAAACCACTTCAATTCCTTTTGTGGCTATCATCAGAATGATTCGTTGCCCGGTAGTTCCCGCACCAACAACTCCAATTTGCGAAAATTGAGCTTTCGGACGCTCTTTTTTGTTTAGTGCGTAATCTTCAATTTGTTCTATGATAATATCTTCCATATCAAATATAATAATCTGTTTTTTTTACTGTTTATTGAGCTAAAACACTTATCCGGCTGCCTGATTTGCGGTAATAGCAATTAAATTAACAATATCACTTACGGAACATCCGCGTGATAAATCATTAATTGGAGCAGCCATACCTTGCAGTACAGGACCAATAGCTTCGGCATCAGCCATTCGCTGAACCAACTTATAGGCAATATTACCGGTTTCTAAAGTAGGAAATACCAAAACATTTGCTTTACCGGCAATGGGACTACCGGGTGCTTTTTTCTTTCCAATGGCATCGATAATAGCAGCATCTGCCTGCAATTCACCATCAATTTGCAAATCGGGCATCATTTCTTTTGCCATTTTAGTAGCATTTACCACTTTATCAACCATTTCATGTTTTGCACTTCCTTTTGTTGAGAAACTAAGCATAGCCACGCGTGGTTCCATTTTTGCAATTGCTTTTGTTGTTTTGGCAGTTGCCACAGCAATTTCAGCAAGTTCTTTATCAGTAGGATTTGGATGAACAGCACAATCAGCAAAAACCATTAAGCCATCATTTCCAAATTCTTTTTTCGGTAAAATCATTAAAAAAGCACCGGAAACCACACTGATACCCGGAGCTGTTTTCACGTACTGAAAAGCCGGGCGCAGCACATCGCCTGTTGCATTACGTGCTCCGGCAACTTCACCATCGGCATCACCATTTTTAATCATTAACACACCCAAATACAAAGGGTCTTCGATTAATTTGGAAGCATCTTCCTTTGTTAGCCCTTTCTTTTTACGAATTTCAACCATTAAATCAATATATTCATCCTTTTTAGGGTGATTTAATGGATCAATTATTTGTGTTTTTTCAATATTTTCTAAACCAAGTTTTTGGGCCATTTGTTTTATCTCATCAGGGTTTCCGAGAAGAGAAATTTGAGCAATACCTTCTGCAATTACCTGATTTGCAGCTCTTAGAGTTCTTTCTTCGGTACCTTCGGGCAAAACAATGTGTTTGTTATGCGATTTTGCATTTTCTTTTATTTGATATAATAAATCCATGATTATTAAGTTTTTATATACTTTAAATTTTTATGCAAAATTACGCAAAAACTTTTGATTATATTGTGAAAGGAAGTAATTTTAATACATGTTTGGCAACAATAATTTTTGATTTTAGCTTTTTAAAATAACTAGCAGCTGCCTCTATGCTAAATTGAGCAATTATGTATAAAAATATGTGCTCAGATGAAGAAGATTATCACCTAAATTGAACTTTCGTTCACATTGCTTTCGGAAACTGAAAAAGCACAAATTCAGCATATATTCATCGGTTTTTGCAAATTTTAAATATATCCTTAAATTCGCAAAGTGAAGGCACCTTTTTTTGATAAACAGTAAATTACAATGATTTAGCCTCACCAATAATTTACAAGCCACGCCATTACTAACAAAGAGTTAACAAGAGCTTGCTAATTTAAGTTACACTTTTATAAACCAATGGCTCTACGAAGATCATTTACCTGACTTTCCCATAAATCGGTTGCGTCTTCAATCTCATCTTCTTCAGCAAAATCGGAAATTATTAAAGCAACATCACCGGTAAGTTCATCTTTAGTAATTCTAAACTCAAAAAAAGCATCACTGTCCTCATCCTCCCATTGAAAACGTATGTATTCATTGGCTTTTTTCATCAGTAACTTAGCATGCTGTTCAGCATTATCCCAAAAGAAAACAAAGTTTTTTCCATCTAACTGCACATTGTCTGCAAACCATTCGGAAAGCCCACTGGGTGTACTTAAACGAGAATAAAGTAATTTAGGGGATGTATTTAAAGTAAACTCTAACTGAAATTTCTTTTTAGCCATAACCTAATGTATTTGATGTTTGGCAATATATAAAAAAATGTTTATTCCAAAAAATATTCATGATGCTATTTGTTTATTTTTTTTAAACAACATTCTTTACTAATTGTAAACTTTTATAAAACAGCAAATAAATAAGATATTCTTAGCTGTTAAATTATTGAAAAATAGAAATTGGCATTGAAATTGAAACATTTATCTTAAATTTGAAATTCAAAACGGAAAATAAATATTAATTATTTGCAAACAAGTACTTACATAAAAGGAACAATAACGCAAAGCATAAAATTATATATAATTTTATCGGTAAGTATTTTGTTTATTCCTGATATTCATGCACAATATAAATTAGACTGGGCGCAGATTTATGGTGGTGATGCAAGAGATGAAGCATTTTGCATCATTGAAAACCACAACGGCGAGCTTATTTTGGGTGGTTATACAAAACAACAAGAAAAGCACTTGTGGATAATTAGCGTAGATGAAAACGGACAAGCTCTTTGGGGAAAAACCTTTAAAGCACGTCCTATTTCAGAAGCACGCTCAATTGCTATTACTTCTGATTCTAATCTTGTAGTTGCGGGATATTCGGTAAAAGAATTTTTGAGTGAACGAGAAATGTGGATACTTAAAATCAGCCGGGAAGGAAAATTAATATGGGAAAAAAGTTTTGGAGGTATTGCCGATGAGTGTGCATACAGTATTGTTGAAACTTACGATGAAGGTTTTGCCATTGCCGGATTTAGTTCTACAAACGAAAATTTTGAAGAAGACGCATGGATTTTAAAATTAGATAAAAACGGCAACAAAATATGGGATAACAGGTACGGACAAAGTGGTAAAGATTATGCTTATGATATTGCTCAAACAAAGGATAAAGGTTTAGTTTTTTGCGGTTACCAAAGTAAAAGAAGTGATGCACATATGTCTTTTTGGCTTGCAAAAACCGATAGTGCCGGTAATGATTTATGGGATAATATTTATCACTTTAATAAATGGGACGTAGCAACAACACTGGTTGAAGGACTGGACGGATACATTTATGTTGCGGGATATACCCGTGCATCATCAATAATTGACTATGATGTTGCCATACTTAAAATTGATCAGGAAGGAAATGAAATTTGGAAAAAAACCATTAGCTGGGGAAGGTGGGATCAAGCAACTTCAATAACAACAACTTACGATAATGGAATTGTTATTGCCGGCTTTACCCGTTCAGGAAAAGAAATGTCATCAGACTTTGCGGTTACCAAAATTGACTCTGCAGGAAATGTGCTTTGGGAAAATGTGTTTGCACGGAAAAGTTTGGATTATCCTAATGCCGTAATCGAAACCAGAGATAACGGGCTGGCAATTGCCGGTACCACTTATACACAAGGCAGAGGATGGGATTTTGCTTTACTGAAATTCAAAAATGAAGACCAGCCGACAATTAGCTTCAGTCAAGATTCTGTAGCTACAAGTATTACAAATAATTATACTCTACGTTCTTGCATTAAAACAAAAAGCAATTTAAAAAATGTACAAGTATTTTTTAATGATACACTCTTTAAAGACCAAATTAAAAGAGCCCCTGCGCACATGCAAACAAAACCGGATTGCAATATTCAGATTCCTTTAGAGTTGGAACTAAAAAAAGGACTAAACAGAATAAAAGTAGTTATTACCGATTATAAAAATCACCAAATTATTAGTGAGTGTAAAGTTTATTTTATACCTCCTTCGGAAATTGTTTGGTAAGATTTACTCATCATAAGCAATTCTAAACCCAACATTTATTTTATTGATATTTGGTTTAATAGCATTGCGGTTACTTTTATTCATCATAGATTTATCGTTTGCCCACGAACCGCCGCGAATAACCTTATAATCATTAGGAGTATTATTTAGAGGGTTTTTACGTTTGGATTTTTCATAAAAACGGTTGTCGTACCAGTCGGCACACCATTCCCATAAATTACCTTGTAAATCATATATTCCCAAACTGTTTGCTTTTGTTTGCGCAATTTTATGAATTTTATTACCGGAATTAGCCGAATGCCAACTATGTGCATCAATACTATCATTGAGTAAAGGAAATTTTTTCACAATATATTCCCATTCTGCTTCTGTGGGGAGTCTGCCACCTTTCCATTTACAGTATGCATCTGCAGCATACCAACTTACAAAATTAACCGGATAGTTTTCAAATTCTTTTGCTACAAAAAATTTACCGTCTTTTTCCTTTATTCTACATTCTAAATTGCGCCAGTGCCCATCGGTATTTATCCATAATACATTGTGTTCAAATTGATTGCCTTTTATGTTTAAAAATTCAACAAACTCTCGATTAGTTACTTCATATTTCCCTATGTAAAAACCGGATATTTTCACCTTATGAACCGGCTGTTCATCAGCTTCCCCGTGTTTGCTGCCCATTTTAAAACTGCCTGCCGGTACATATACAAGTCCTGTATCAGGTTGAGCAAATGAATCAACAAAAAATGCTAAAAAAAACAACTGTATAAAAAGAAAGCTCTTCACAAAAAAAAGTTGAACAAAATAATAAATAGTAAGTATAATAAAAAACAAAAGCTGCCCTCCCGGACAGCTTTTTTATTAATTTTTAGTATTCGTCTTCGTTAAAGAAAAAATCATCCTTACTCGGATAATCAGGCCAAATGTCTTCAATACTCTCATAAGTTTCTCCTTCATCTTCAATCTCTTGAAGGTTTTCAATTACCTCTAATGGCGAACCCGACCGAATTGCAAAATCTATCAACTCTTCTTTTGTAGCCGGCCAAGGTGCATCTTCTAATTTTGAAGCCAATTCTAAGGTCCAATACATATTCTATTATTTTTTACATGTTAGAAAATTTGCGCAAATATATAAAAAAATTGTATTTATAAAATTTTTTTCAACCAAAATATTAAAAAAAGAAATACAATATCTTTACCAAACTTAAACGCATAACGAACATTAAAACTAAATTATTATATAAACCGGACACAATTTATTTTATTCCTGTAAAATAATTTATACCTAAATTGAGCGATTGGCTTGGTCAAAAAATTATAACAAATCATCTAATATTTTTACCGAACAAATACTTTTGGCTTAATTTTATACGTTATCAAAGCACTTTTTAACTTAAAAAAACATAAAAAAATGCAAGCAATCATCATAATATTCTTTAGTTTGTTGCAATCCATAAGTTTTCAAACGGAAAACTATTACATTATTAAAATTAAGGGCGAAATTTATAACGAAACAGCCGGCAAAATACTTCAGCAGGGTGATGCGGTAAAAGCTACGGATAAATTAACTTTCAGACAGAAAGATGCAATGGCAATGGTTATAAGTGATAGTCGCGGACGCTTTACTTTAAAATATCCGGAAGAAAAAGATAATAACGACAATGCTTTGTATGTTTTTGTAAAAACGGCTTTGGTAATGAATAAACAAAATCAATTAAGTACCAGAGCTATAACTATATCAAATACGGTAAGTAATTTAAGTGATTATTTTGGAGCGGATGTTTTTAACATTATTAGTGATACTTTACAAATTAAACTTTCAAAAAAGTATTATCCACTGTCAGAGGGTCATGATATTGTAGTGTCTTATAATAGAAACAATCAAGAGCTAAGCCGAAAAATAAATGAAAAAAATCAGCTAATTACCATTTCAAGAACAATTTTTGATTTAAAATCCGGTGGAGAAGTTTATATTCCCAATGTAAATATCTATAAAGTAAACTCAGAAACCGGCACAAAACTACTGATTAGCAATACTGATTTTCGTTTTATTGATCAAAAGCAGTTAAATAAAGAATTTAATACGATAATTGATAAATTGTATGAAGGTAATAAATCAGAGATGCAAAATTTACTGACCGATTATTTTAAAGATGTATATGGCAAAACAGATGAAATTTTATTGTCGAAATATATTTATGAACTAATAAATAAGCATTCGGGAGGATGAATTTATTTGGCTTTACGGTTCATAAAAAACTTTTACTCTTTTTGTTAATAATACATTCCTTATTATTAACCATATTTACCTTGTATTTACTTCATTTACCTTATATTTATGAAGATGAATTACGTCTGATACAAGTTACCTCAGCTGTAAAACAATTTATTATCAGCAAAGAAAAAAAACCCGACCGCAAGCGTTTTTTATTTGTAAATGTAGCTTGGGAAAAACAATTAATCGAAAAATTAGATAAATATGGTTTTCCGATTGGAAATCAAGCAATAACAAATCGTAAAACTTTGGCTGATTTTTTTCACAGAATCAATCAAAAACCAACTAATCACCGGTATATTGTTTGTGATATTAATTTTGTTGACCCATCAGAGAATGATGAAGCGCTTCAAAATGAGTTTGATAAACTTCAAAATTATACGGTTTCCTATCATAAAGATGAAAATAATATCCCACAAGAACCTATATTTAAAGTAAATAAATCCATATCGGATTATACTACTTTTAATATAGACAAATTTGTAAAATTCAAATTAATACAATCGGATACATTAATTACCACACCTTTACGTATGATTCTTGATATTGACAAGGCAAAATTAAAAAAAGGCTTTTTTTATAAACTAAACAATCATTATATTTTAAATTCATTTATCGTAGATTTTCGAATTTGGTCTTATGATTTTTCCGAAAATAGTAATTATCGATATGACTATATCAATATTGGTGATTTTAAATTTTTACCGGATTCTGCCTTTTATAAACTACTAAAAAACAGAATAGTACTTCTTGGTGATTATGAATTAAACGATATCCACGAAACCATTTACGGAGATATGCCCGGACCGCTTATTTTATTAAACACTTTTTTATCAGTTGAAAAAGGGGAAAATCGAATTTCGATATATTACTTAATCTTCATTTTTTTAAGTTTTGTAATTATAAATTATTATGTCTTCAATATTAAAATCCGTTTTAAAGAGCGAATATCACGACTAATTGCCAAAAGTCCTATTTATAATGAGATGCTACGATTTTTCTTATACTTATTTTATTTCAGCATTATTTCATCAATTTCGTTTTTTACCTTTAATATACACCTGACTATTTTACTGTTTTCCGGCTACATGTCGTTTATGGACATAATGAATCATTATTTTGCTGCTCGAAAAGAGAAAAAACAAATCCAACAAATTGAAGAAGAAAGTATTTTTTATGATATAGATAATACCCATGAATGGTCGTCAGGAGTAAATAAATAGTTAATTTTAGCTTAAAAAGCTTCGTTAAAATTAAAATAAATCCCGGAGGATTTTCGTCCAAAACCTATATCTCAAGCCGGACAGGCTCTTAAATTAATTACAACTGTACTCAAAAGAAATTTCTTCGTTAGTATTGTTACTAAATTTTTTGCTGAGTTTATAAGGATATGCATTCTCATTATATTCATAGGTATATTCAGTAACATCAGGCACACCATTTTGGCTATAAGTAATAGTTTCTTTTAGTATGTTATTTTTGCTCAAAGATTCTATTCCGTAAAACCAGCCCAAAGCCCCATACACATTATTTTTATTATCGTAATCAAAAGTTTTGGTATAAACTTTATCAGTCAACCAATATTCACTCTGCACCAAATTGTCATTTTCCCACCGGTAAACAAAATAATTTCCTTTTTGCCAAGCCCCTTCTGTATCCTGCCAATACCATTGTTCGTTTAAGGGAAATCCGTTTTTATCTAATTTGTAAACAATTTTTTCAAAATAGCTTGCTTTATAAAAGT
>JALSLF010000468.1 GCA_026988445.1 Bacteroidales bacterium | reverse complement strand
CCAATAGCACAGTAGCCTACCCAGTGGTGTAAGTTCGCATTTGCCGTTGTTCCCATACCAATAGGCTTTAAATCCAAAACGGGTTTGGCAATACTAGTTGAGTATCCGATGAATTTATCTTTGAGTTTTTCGTCCAGCAAATTTTGTAAATGATAGTCCACCAACAATCCAAACGGTACACTGTATCTGCCGCACCAGGTCCATTTGTATTCTTTGTAATTATCTGTTTGGACTGTGTATTCGGTGAATTTTTTGATTTTTTCTTTAGACAAACCACCAAGTAAACAAGAATCAATAATTTCATGTTCATAAGCTACGGCATGTTCATATCCGGTAGAATCTGTTCCAAAACGTGCAAAATTTTTACCGCCCCATTCTTCATCTCCATAATGCACGGCATCGGTACTTATCAGAATTACAAAATCTTTTCCCCATTGCCAATTATTTTTCTTTGCTAAATTAAAAATACTTTGGGCAAGATTATTACTTATTTCATTCATCTTGTCAAAATTCATATAGGGTACCAATATTGGAATTATCTCAAAATCATTATTAAAATATTGTAATACCGGTAAAAAGGGTACAAGCGAATGCTCTATGCTTTGCATTGAATTATTTACTGTAAACAAATTTTTATCTAAATCATTTATAATTTGATTACGAACAGACGATACTTTTACTTTCCCGTAGGGTGCATTCCAATAATCAAAACTGCCAAAAACAATTTTGTCCTGCAAATTTAGCATCGCTGCTTTATGTGCTACACCAATCATAAAAACAGTTTTAGCCTTTACACCCGAAAGTGTTTTCGGAAAAAGTTCCTGAACATATGCATAATCATCATGCGGTACTATGGCAGATTTCCAAGTATGTTTTGCTTCGTCATTTTTTGTATATAGATTTTTTTTGCTCAGCAGTTCCATAAAAGTTTCAACTTGCTGTTTTTGTGTCGGAAAACCTACCGAATCAACAGGGTTTCGTATAGAAGACATATTTTTTTGATTTGAGTTACAAGAAAAAATCAGCAAAATAAAAATAAGAGAAAATACTTTGTTCATAATCGTTCAATTTAGGTTTAAGGTTTAATCAAAATTAATAATTTATATTGAAAAATGTAATAATTTTGGTATAAATTCGGTTATAGAGTTGCATGTAAAATTAAATGATAAATACTATGAGGTGGATATTATTAATTATAACAATATCAATGAGTTTGTTAATTCAGGCTCAAAAAACGGAAACATTTTACTGGAAAAATAAAAAAAAGAAAGCCGAAGGTAAAATGACAACTACCGGAAAAGAAACCGGCTTATGGAAATATTGGGACGAAAACGAAGTCTTGCTCCAAACAGCCGAATATAATTATGGTATTTTAGATGGAAAAGTAACTTATTTCTATCCTTCGGGACAAAAGAAAAGTCAAGGAAATTTTAAAATGGGTAAGCGTAACGGCAAATATTCTGAGTGGTTTCCTTCCGGAAAATTAAGATTAACCGGCTATTTTAAAAATGATGAAAGAGACAGTTTGTGGACTTATTTATATAATAACGGAAAGATAGAACGAAGCGAATATTATCTTTCGGATGATGATTATAAATTGCTGAATGCTTTTAGCCCTGCAGGCGATACTTTGGTTTTTGAAGGCGAAGGTTTTTATAAGGAATATTACCCAAACGATACTTTGAAAGAACAAGGAGCTTATCATCAGGGCTTTAAAGATGGTTTTTGGCAAGAATGGTATGATAACGGAAAAATTAAACAACAAGGCACTTACCTGAAAGGTAAAAAAACAGGTATGTGGAAAAAATGGTATCAAAGCGGTAAAAAATGGAGTGAGCTTAATTATGAAAGCGGTTTAAATCAAGTTTGGTTTGAAAACGGACAATTGCAAATGCAAGGGAAACTGAAAAACGGTAAAAAGGATGGCGAATGGACTTATTGGTGGGAAACCGGTGAAAAAAAATTTAACGGAAACTTTGTTGAAGGTGTAAAAGAAGGAAGTCATAAATTTTGGTTTAAAAACGGACAATTAGATACCGAGGTAAATTTTAAAAACGGTAAAAAAGAAGGGAAAGCAGTTTGGTATCACGAAGATGGTAAATTGGATATTGAAGGTAATTTTAAAAATGATTTGCAAGAAGGTATCTGGACTTATTGGCGTACTGATGGTAAAAAAGGCAACGAAGGACCTTATCATCTTGGAAAAATGAACGGGAAATGGACCTACTGGTATGGAAATGGTCAAGTATGGAAAGAAGGTAATTTTAAAGACAATTTAAAAACAGGACATTGGATTGTTTATTACGAAAACGGTAAAAAATATTACGAAGGAGATTTTGTAAACGGAGAAGAAGAAGGTCCTTGGTTTTCGTGGTACGAAAGTGGTAAAAAACAAATGGCAGGAACTTTTCATAAGCGCATGATGACCGGAAAGTGGGTAGCTTGGTTTGAAAACGGACAAAAAAGATACGAAATTTATTACAAAGACAATATTAAAGATGGTGTAGCACGTTATTGGACAGAAAGAGGAATTCCCCGTTTAGTGGAAAGCTTTAAGAACGGAATTCACAACGGTCCTTATATTACCTATTTTGCCGATGGACATGAAAGTGTAAAAGGGAACTATGTTAACGGTGAACGCCACGGTTTATGGGAGTATTATCTCGAAGGCGGTGCAAAAATTCGCGAAGAGCAATACAATATGGGAAAAAAAGAAGGAAAATGGCTGGTTTGGTACGACAACGGAAAGCCGCAAAAAGAAATAAATTATAAAAACGGAGTACGTAACGGACGTTTTGCGGAGTACGACCGCTATGGAAAATTGGTTTATGAGGCACAATTTAAAAACGGTAAATTAGTAAAAGTTAACAAAAGACCGGATGTTCATAAATAAACTTCAAATCGTCCGTAAGGACATTTGAACGTTTCTGCTTTTCTTGGCTTTAAACGTTTTGAAGTCCTCGCGGACGTTCAAAAGTTTCTAAAAACTTCAAATCGTCCGTAAGGACATTTGAACGTTTCGGCTTTTTAATCAATAAAAAATCACTTTTAATCACATCTTAGATACAAATTATTCAGATAATCAGTATCTTTATGTATCTTTTTATATAAACCAAAATTAAATTATTATGAAAAAACTGTATTTTTTATTTATTGCATTGCTATTTATCGGTTTATCTTCATGCAGCAGTGGAAAAACCGAAGAAGAAAAAGCCCAAGACATGGCAGAAGGCATACTTAAACAAGTGACGGGTAAAGATGTGGACATAAAAACCGAAAAAAATGAAGACGGCGAAACTGTTAATATGACTATTAAAACCGATGATGGTGAGCTTACGGTGAGCGGTAATGAAAAAAATCTACCCGATGATTTTCCTGATATTTATATTGTAGATGGTGAAAAATCAAACATCTCGGTAATGGTATCCGGTGTGAGTAAAGTAGTTACTTTTAAAATTACTTCAGATAAAGAGCCTGCTGCTGTTAAAGAAGCCATTGAAAAAAATATGGAAAGTTGGACCAATTCTATGAATATGAGTACTCCGGATGGAAGTATGTTAAGTTTTGATAAAGAGGATGTTGGCAGTGTTACTATAACCATTGGCAAATCAGATGATAAATCGGAAATTGCCTATATGGTTAATTATAAAAAAGAATAAGTATCGAATAACACATTAAAGTTACTTTGTCAAATTTTGCTTTTGACAAAGTAATTTTATAACATAATTTTACTTCTTAGCATATAATATCCAGATAGTTACAGTATTAACTTAAACTACTATATTACTACAATTTAAGACTATTTCCTTTCACTGTAGAACTTTCAGAAATAAATATGCTGTAAACTGTTGTTTGCATCACTGCCAAAAATTTCTTAAATTTGATTAAATAGTTCATTAAATAATATGAGTTATTGGTAACTTAAAAAGACGAGAATGCAGAAGATAATATTAACAAATAACAATGAAAAAAACCTTAAAGCAATTCTTTCTGGTTTTGCAGAAAAAGCGGATAAAATTAAGATTGCGACTGCTTTTTTTTCTAACACAGAATTTATTAACGAATGGCTTAACAGCTCCAAACAAATTGACTTATTGGTTTCATTAAGACCACCAACAAATTATTATTCTTTAAAAAAAATACACTCCAATATTGGAATAACCATACAATTTTTAGGTAATAATTTTCATTCTAAATTTATTATTTTTTATTACAACAAACAGCCTTTTACCTGCATAATTGGTTCGTCTAACTTTACAGAGGGTGGGCTTTACAAAAATATTGAAACTAACGCTATTCTGACGGACATAGAATACTTACATGAAATTGATAAGCAATTTTCAAATCTTTGGGAACAATCATTCTCTTTACAACCAACTGATCTTGCCAATTTCAAAACTGTATTTGAACAATTTCAGAAGAGAGAGAAAGAAACAGAAAAAGAACAATCAAAACTAGAAAAGAAAATATTAAAAAAACGAGCAAACAAAAAGAAAAAATCAAAGGTTGGTAAAGAAGCTAAACAGTATTTTATCTTTTGGCGTGTAGTTGACGAAGTAAAAGAAATGGTTAAAGACATTTCAGAACAGGAATACCCAAATGTACCAGTTTACATTTCTATCGACCATTTTTGGCACTGGGTAAAAGTTGTTTGGGCTAAAGAAAATAGGCGTAAACCAACAGCTGCTGAAAGAAAAAAAGTTATTCCAAAACTATTTAAAGAATATTGCGAATGGGATAAGTCAAATGATAATCACACGGAAAGAATGGCAAAAGCATCAAAAGCATTGTTTTCTAAACTTCTTTCTAAAAGTAATATTGACAAATTAACAAAGGACGAAGCAAGACAGATTTATGCAAATTTGCATTCAGGAGGTATGAGGACAAGGCGTTTTAGTGCTGACAAAAAATTTATAACAGAAAATTCAATTCAACAAATCAGAAGTTCCTTAAAA
Source organism: Bacteroidales bacterium (assembly GCA_026988445.1). GTDB lineage: Bacteria > Bacteroidota > Bacteroidia > Bacteroidales > NBLH01 > NBLH01. The sequence goes on along the minus strand of JALSLF010000468.1, from coordinate 5,450 downwards.
TACCTACTCTATTCTAATGATGAACTGGAATTACGAATACATAATCTTTGTTTTAATCCTGACTATAAATTAAACCAATTTAAATCCTCAGGAACACAGGAATTAATAGGTTGGGTTACGCCAGATAAATATCCAATGAGAAATGATAAAGCCGATGATGCACTGAAGTTATTAGGATATGAACTTGTATGACAAAATTGAGATGTCAATAAGATACTATATAATAATATGGATGTAAAGTACTGTATGAGTATTTGAACTATAAATAAATACCATAGAGAAATAAAAAATTGGTATTTTGAAAACCTAATATACCATCTTGCCAATGGTATCAAACAATTTGCAATGAATAGAAATATTATTGTTTAAATAATTGTAAATAAGTAGATACGCATATCCTTAACTATAAAAATTAAAACCACTTAATCGTGAAAAACATAAAAAAAACATACATTGTTTTTAGCATTATATTCATTTCCTTTTCGGGATTTATGATACTGCCGAAACAAAACGATTACTGGTTTCAATTTATTACCGAACGTTTTAATCAATATACCCAAACAATTCCCCAACAAAAAGTTTATCTACAACTTAACCGTAATGAGTTTTATACACAGGAACGTTTTTGGTACAAAGCCTATCTTTTCAATTCAAAATACCAAAAACCTGATACGATAAGTACAAATTTATATGTAGAATTAATTTCTCCGGAGAAAACCGTTTTTATGCAACAATTATTAAAACTAAAAAACGGTTTGGCACATGGCGATTTTCCGATGCACGATACCCTCAAAACCGGTGTATATCAAATAAGAGCCTACACTCGTAATATGAAAAACTACGGTTTAGAATATCTTTTTACAAAAAAATTCAGCATAATACATCCCGAAAAGTTATATTACAATAAAGATATGCACCGTAAAGCAAAATCCTTAACACGACAAGCCCTGAATATTGATTTACAATTTTTTCCCGAAGGCGGTAATTTAGTACAAGGTTTAAAGAGCCGGCTTGCTTTTAAAGCCATTGATAATACAGGTAAAGGAATAAAAATCCAAGCTACACTTTACACACAAAAAGGCAAAAAAGTTTGCGAGTTTAAAAGTACGCACCTTGGTATGGGGTTTTTTGAATTTGTCCCCGAACAAGAAAAGGGATATTATGCAATAGTCAACTATCAAGGCAAAGATTATGGTAAATTTAAGCTGCCCGATATTTTAAAAAAAGGATACACCTTACAAGTTGAGCAAAACGGCAATCAATACTTATGGTTAAAAATCAATACCAATAAAAAATTTTTTAACGACCCCATAGCAAAAACCGCCTATATTTTTGCGCAAACCGGCGGAAAATTATGCTTTAGTACCACTTTACGCTTTGAAAAAAATGAACTTAAAATAAAAATACCCCAAAATTTATTCCCTACGGGAATAAGTCAAATTACTCTTTTCGATGGCTACGGAAAAGCACAATGCGAACGACTTGTTTTTATAAATCATCACGATTTTATGAATATTGATGCAAAACTGAATAAAAATAAATTTTTAAGACGACAAAAAGTAGAAATAAATATCCACACCCAAGATAAATCAGGAAAACCGCTTTCTGCAAACCTTTCTGTTTCCGTAAACTTGAAACAACAAGTTTTAAAGCAAAACTACCACAACACAAATATAATCAGCTCATTACTCTTAACATCCGATGTTCGTGGGACGATTGAGCAACCCGGATATTATTTTTCCGATGCAGCCGATGCCCCCAAAAACTTGGATATATTGCTAATGACCCAAGCATGGCGAAAATTTCGCTGGGAAGAAATATTGAGCGATACTTTGTCTGAGCCCGATTTTCCGCTTGAACACCTGATAAGTATAAGCGGAAGGCTCACAAAATATGTTTTTGATATATCGGCAAAATATGCAAGCATACAGCTTACCTTTTTAAACCGCTACAACGATGTTTATAAAACTCGAGCCGATAAAAAAGGAAGATTTTCATTCAATAATCTTGATTATAGCGATACTTTAGATGTACTTTTAGAATTCAGGTCGCGCTACGGCAAAAAAAATATTATGGTGCATTTAGACCAAGATAAAGATATAGGAGTAAATTTTAATCCATATACCGGCTATTTTACCGACAGTTTGCTGGTAAAGCATAAAATAGAATACCGCCCGCTGCCCAAAGAAGAGGAAGACCCTAATGTTCCGAAAGATTTTAAGCTGCATGGCAAAGCCGATCAAGTAATCTACTTTAACGATGCACATTATTCGGGCTACACATCAGTAATGGAAGCCTTGCGCGGGAAAGTTCCCGGATTAAGTATTGGTCAAAACGGTGCAATGATACGTGGACCCAACAGTATAATGTTAAGCAACGACCCACTGTATTTAATCGACGGAGTAGTTACCTCATTTGATGCCATACAATCGGTTAATGTAAACGATGTGGATAGAGTAGAAATTCTCAAAGGACCCTCTGCGGCAATCTACGGTTCACGGGGTTCAAACGGAGTAATAGCCGTTTACACAAAACGCGGTTATTTTTACAAGCGCGGTGAATTTCATTTCAAAATGCTCGGCTATCATACACCGCGAACTTTTTACAGTCCCAAATATAAAGCCGGACAAAACTACGATAAGCCCGATAATCGTATTGCAGTCTATTGGAATCCTGATGTACAAACCGATGCATTGGGCAATGCAAAAATTGAATTTTACACTTCCGATACCGGCGGTGAATTTGAAATCATTATTGAGGGAATGTCCGAAAACGGAAAAATCGGCACAACAATCCTTAATTACAAAGTAATTAAATAGCGATACCACAAACTCATTTACAGACTGTAAATAATTTATACAACAATTCAATCATTTTTTCATCCACTCATCCATTATCGTATCCAATCATTCCCTCGTTCAATCATTCCTTCATTCTTTCATCCGCCGGTAGTCGGACAAGTTTCAATCATTTCTTCTTGGGCGGCTACGGGCTTTCCGCTCATAGTCCTCAGCCCTAAAAACACAAAACCAAACGCCGGCAAAGTAGCTTCCGTTGGTCGCTCTTTTCCGGCGGGTTTTGTAGCTTTTACGGCTTGCGGGCTATCCGCTGCAATCCCTGCCGCAAGCTCACATCAAGTCCGGTGCAACCCAAAACCTGCCAGCCTGCGCAAACACCACCACCTAAACCTGTCAGTGTGCGTATGCACCTGACAGTGTTTAAACCGATAGTACAGAATGTTTTTTTTGCGCCAGCACCTGACAGAGTTTCTTTTCTTCCCACACATAAACCTCTCAGCGTGTTTAGTCACCTGACAGTGTTTGAGCAGATAGCACCAAATATTTTTTTTGCATCAACATCTAACAACATTTTTTTCTCTTCAATACCTCACAACGTTTTTTTCTTGTAAAAAAAAGAAAACTCCTACCTAAAAAGAACATTGACAGGAGCTACGCACGCTGTCAAGTCAAAAAACATCGTAGATGTTTAAATATCTGCGTATATTAGTGTTCACGTGTCCGACTACCGGCGGATCTGCGGATAAAACCCTTGCCGCAGGCAAAACTTAATTCTCTTAATCTCAAACAAAAACATCGTAGATGTTCAAACATCTGCGTTAATTAGCGTTCATCTGCGGATAAATCATTTACCGCGGGCAAACCATGTTCGACTACCGGCAGGTTTGTGTCCTAAGTATTTTTTGTGGTTAAAGTCAAAAATATCGTAGATATTTAAACTTGTTTGACAATTGGTGTAAACCGAGTTTATATTTCCCATTAAAATAATTGTAAAATATTTAAAAAATTACCTTAAAACCACAGCTATGTTCGTAGCGAAAAGCCAAAATGTGCGTTAGTATTGGTGTAGCGCAGTTTTGAGACACGCAGACATCCGCCAGCTGGCGGATGGTGAGTATCGAAAAACGAGCATTCCCAATAATGACGTGCATCCGCCAGAAGTCGGACATGGTATTGGCTTTGAAGTAGAAGATAGTTGCGGATTTAAGGAATTACAATAATTTTAAACACAAAGACCTTGACAGGAGCTTCGCACATTGTCAAGTCAAAAACTCCACGACCGGATTTCAAACACTGTCAGCGATAAAAATACGATCATCAACAATAGCATAAAAATATTATCTTTGTAAAAAAAATATTTTGAATACAGATAATTTTCTTCCGGTAACTGTAAAAGATGCAAAGCAGCGTGGCTGGGATAGTGTAGATGTGGTACTTTTTACCGGCGATGCCTATATCGACCACCCTTCATTTGGCGCGGCAGTAATTGCTCGTGTAATGGAAAATTTAGGACTACGTGTAGCTATTGTACCCCAGCCTAATTGGCAAGACGACTTGCGCGATTTTAAAAAATTCGGGAAGCCTAATTTGTTTTTTGCCGTTACGGCAGGAAATATGGATTCTATGGTAAACCATTATACTGCCAACAAGCGTTTACGCTCCGATGATGCATATACTCCCGGTGGCAGACGTGCCTACCGTCCTGATTATGCCAGTGTTGTATATTGTACTATCTTAAAAAACTTGTTTCCCGATGTGCCGGTTTTACTTGGCGGTGTAGAAGCTTCACTTAGGCGATTAACGCATTATGATTATTGGTCGGATAAATTGCGTCCGGGAATATTAATCGATACAAAAGCCGATTTATTAGTGTACGGAATGGGAGAGAAGCCTGTCCGGGAAATTATTACACAAATAAAAGCAGGAAAACAATTGAAGGAGCTGACTAATATCCCACAAACTGCTTATTTACTTGGTAACAGAGAAATAAGCAATCCTGAAAACAGAAAAATACATCCACTTTTTTCACATCAAGAGTGCTTGAATGATAAAAAGAAATTTGCTCAAAATTTTAAAACCATCGAAATACAATCCAATTTAATGAGCGATGCAGGCATTCTTACGCAAAAAGCCGGTAAAGAAACCATTGTGGTAAATCCACCCTTTCCACCCATGGAGCAAAAGGAGTTGGATGCCATATATGAATTACCTTTTACACGAATGCCGCACCCGAAATATCGTAATAAAGGGGCAATTCCTGCTTTTGAAATGATCAAATTTTCGATAAATATTCATCGCGGATGTTTTGGAGGTTGCAGTTTTTGTACCATTTCGGCGCATCAGGGTAAATTTGTGCAAAGCCGTTCGGAAGAATCGGTGCTTAAAGAAGTGAAAAAAGTTGTACAAATGCCGGATTTTAAGGGCAATATTTCTGATTTAGGTGGTCCCTCGGCTAATATGTACAAAATGAAAGGTATTGATTTATCCATTTGTGAAAGCTGTAAACGCCCTTCGTGCATATCGCCTAGTATTTGTAAAAATTTGAATACCGACCATAGTGCTTTAACCGGTTTATACAAGAAAGCAAGCAAAATACCCGGTATCAAACGTATTTTTATAGGTAGCGGTATTCGTTACGATATGCTTTTTGAT
>JALSLF010000467.1 GCA_026988445.1 Bacteroidales bacterium | reverse complement strand
TCTATTTTGTTCAATTAAATAAAAAACCAATAAAGCCAGTACAGGCAATATTAGCAAGACATAAAAAATATCAACCAATAAAACAGATATAAATAATGCAATCAGCAATAAGCCAACAATTATCATCCAGTTTGGTAGCCCTGCACGGTATAAAACAATAATAAAACTGGCATAAACCAAAGCTGAACCGGTATCGTTTTGGAGAATAATCAAAGCAGCCGGCAGAAAAATAATCAATCCGGCTCTTGCCATATCTTTAATTTTTGTAATATTGGTACCGTAAGTACTTAAAAATTTAGATAAAGCTAAAGCAGTACCCAATTTGGCAAATTCAGCAGGTTGAAAACGAAAAGGACCAATATCAAACCACGATCTTGCTCCATGAATTTTAGTTCCAAATAGCAAAACAGCTATCAACAATAAAATGACAATTAAATAAAACAGATAGGCAAAGTATTCATAAAATTTACCTTCGATTAAGAAAATAGTAATTATAAAAATCATTGCTACACTAATCCATATTAATTGCTTACCATAGCGTTGTGTAATATCAAAAATACTTCCGTGTTCTTCATTGTAAACAGCAGCATAAATATTAAACCAACCTAAAATAATTAGTGTAAAATAGATAAACACAGTTATCCAGTCAATATTGCTTAATGTGTTTGATGTTCTTCTCACTTTAAATCTTTTTCGTTGGTATGAATAAAATCAGCATTAAGTATTCGCTCCTCCAAATAAGGTCTTGTAATCGTATCATTTAGGTATTTTTCAATCATCAAACTGGCAATTGGTGCAGCCCATGTTCCTCCATATCCGGCATTTTCAACATAAACAGAAATAGCTATTTTAGGATTTTCCTTAGGAGCAAAAGCAATAAATATAGAATGATCTTTACCGTGAGGGTTTTGCGCTGTTCCGGTTTTCCCGCATATAGTAATGTTGGGTAAGTAGGCACGGGTTGCCGTACCTGATTTTACCACAAGTTCCATTCCCTCAATTACCGGAGGAAAATACGCAGAATCAATTCCAACATAGTTTTTTACATAAAAGCGTGCATCAATACTGTCTTTACCTTCAACATCTTTAACAATATGAGGAATATAGTAGTATCCTCTATTAGCAATAGTTGCCGTAACATTAGCCATTTGTAAAGGGGTAATTCCCAACTCTCCCTGTCCTATTGCCATAGAAACTAATCGTAGAGGCTTCCATGCTTTGCCCTTAAAAAATTTATTATAATGCTCTTTTGTATAAAGTATTCCTTTTTGTTCGTAGGATAAATCCGTATTTAATTTTCTGCCTATACCAAAATTTAATAAATAATTCCGCCAAGTATCAAAAGCAATACTTACGGAATCATAATTTTTATTATTCATCAAACGCATAAAGACCTGTGAATAGTATGCATTACAAGAGCTCTGTATTGAATGCAAAAATGTAACAGCGCCACCATGATGACAATATTGATGAAAGTTACCTACCCTGAAACCTCCGTTACAAGGCAGTACTGTTCGTGTGGTAATTACTTTTTCTTGTAAGCCAATTAATGCATTAACCGTTTTAAATGTTGAACCCGGAGGATAAATAGCACTAATTGCTCTATTGTATAAAGGCTGGTTTTTATCATTTTTCAGCATTTTGTAATTTTTTGCTCTATCGCGTCCAACCAGAAGATTCGGATTATAGGTAGGTGAGGAAACAAGAGCCAATATTTCACCGGTGCCGGGATCAATAGCTACTAAACTTCCCTTTTTATTTTTCAATAATAATTCACCATAAGCTTGTAATTCAGCATCAAGGGTTGTGGTAATATTTCGCCCTGCAATAGCAACAGAATCATATTCCCCGTTTTTATAGCTGCCTTTTATACGGTTATGTACATCAACGGTAAATATTTTTACTCCTTTTTTTCCACGAAACTCTTTTTCGTAAGATCGTTCAATACCACTTATTCCAATGTAATCACCCGATTGATAATAATTATCTTTTTCAATATCTTTTTTGCTCACTTCACCAACATAACCCAAAACAGCAGCAGCTACCGGCTTTGCATAAGCACGTATAGTTCTGGGCTGCGTATAAAAGCCTTTGAATTTATAGAGTTTCTCTTCAAGAAGTGAGTATCGCTCAAAAGATAATAATGAAATAATTATTTTAGGTCTAAACCATGAACTAGTCCGCTTCAGCTCTTTAAATTTTTTTACAAATTTTTGCCGGTCTTCGCCAACTATATTACAAAATTCAGTAGTATCAAAAGCTTGCACTTCACGAAAAACCGCCACAACATCAAATACAGGTTTATTGTATGCAAGCAGCTCTCCTGTTCTGTCAAAAATTAAGCCCCTTGAAGGATATTGAATAATGTGCCGGGTAGCATTATTTTCGGCAGAACGTTTATAATGATTATCAGGAACTTGTAAGTAAAACAAACGGCTAATATAAATAAGTAGTATCAGAACAATAAATCCTGATATTATTACTTTCCTATTTGCAAATTTGTTTTCCACACTTGTTATTTTCTAAAAATAGTATATTGGCTTATTACAATCAAAATCATTGATATCAGACTTGCAATAAAAACTTTATAAAGGAGTACCCAAAAATTATCAAAGCCAAAAGATTCAAGAAGATAATAACTAACTTGATGAATTAGCACAAGACTTATTGAATATTTTAAAAACCAATTTGCCCCTTGATAATAAATACGCGGGAATGAACCTATTTCATATCCTGTTCGTGGAGCCAAATAGTTTAATAACCCGGGACGTATAAAAGCAATAAGTACGCTAGACGCAGCATTTAAACCAAGAGTATCTGAAAAAATATCAATTGAAAAACCAAGAAAAAATGCTAATAATAAAACAATCCATTTGGGAGTTTCAAAAGGAAGAAGAATTATATAAAGTATATAAACAACAGGAACTACTCCATAAGAAGTAAGATGAATATTATTAAAAATAAACACCTGTATTAATACAAGTATTAAAAACCGTCCAATATTACGTGCTAAAACATTAATACTCATTGCTTACCGAATTTTCTAATAATAATAATTCATCACGCATTGTGTTATCAATCACATACACATAGTAAAGGCTTTTAAAATCAGTAGAAAGTTTTACATCAATTTCATAGAAGTTGTTACTCACGTTTGTTCTAAAATCTTCAATAGTGCCAATAGGAATTCCTGCCGGAAAAATTGCAGAAAACCCACTGGTAACAATGCTGTCTCCTTTACTAATTTTTACATGATTAGGAACTTCCTCTAAGGTGGCATATCGATAATCATTTTTAGTCCAATACAAAGAACCAAAATGGTTGCTGTTTTTTATTTTAGCACTTAAACCGAAACGACTGTTTAATAAGGAAACCACTAATGCATAATGTTCTGATACAGCAACCACAACTCCTACAACTCCATCAGTACCAATAACCCCACAATCAATTTTGATTCCATCAGCCTTTCCCTTGTCGATAGTAATAAAATTTTGTGCTTTATAAATAGAATTATTTACAACGGTTGCACTTAAATAACTATATTTTACAGAATCGATAAGAAAAGTGTCGCGCTCACTATTTTTTGATAAAGCTTGTAATTTATTCAGGCGGTTTCTTAAAGCAAGGTTTTCATTACGCAACACTTCATTCTCCTGTGCTAATGTAAAATAAGCCAGCCAAGTATTAATTTTTTTGTTAAAATAACCGCTTATAGAATTTGCCGAACTGAAAACAACTTTCTTTTTTTCCAAATCATCGGAAACAACCATACTTATGGATATTATTTCCAAAATTAGAAATAGAATAACCAGATGAAAGCGGATGATTACATTAATAAGTGTTTTCATTAATCAGCCGGGTTAACGCATCAGAAATTCAAATTTATCGACATTTTTCAATGCAATTCCGGTACCACGCGCAACAGCATGCAAAGGGTCTTCTGCAATATGAACTTTAATGTTTGTTTTTTCCGATAATCTTTTATCCAAACCGCGTAATAAGGCACCGCCTCCGGCTAGATAAATACCTTTTTTAAAGATGTCTGCATACAATTCTGGAGGAGTTTCTTCCAAAACTCCCAAGATTGCAGTTTCTATCTTAGCTATTGATTTATCCAAACAATGAGCAATTTCCTGATAAGAAACAGGTATTTCAACTGGTAAAGCAGTCATTTGGTGTGGTCCGCGCACCATATAATCAGCCGGTGGATCTTCAATATCCGGAATAGCAGCACCTACATTAATTTTAATGGCTTCGGCGGTTCGTTCACCCACTTTTAAATTATGTTGATGACGCATATACTCCTGAATTTCGCGGGTAAAATCATCACCGGCAGTACGTATAGATTTATTGGCAACAATACCTCCTAATGAGATAACCGCTATTTCACTGGTACCACCTCCAATATCAATTACCATACTGCCTTCGGGTGCTTCAACATCCAAGCCTATACCTAATGCAGCAGCCATTGGCTCATGGATTAGAAATACCTCACGAGCACCGGCGTGTTCGGCAGAATCACGCACCGCTCTAATCTCAACTTCAGTACTACCGGATGGGATACAAATAACCATTTTCAGTGTAGTAGTGAACATATTGTTCTTTGAACTTGCCATTTTTATCAGCTCACGAATCATCAACTCAGCTGCATTAAAATCTGCAATAACACCGTCGCGCAAAGGACGTATAGTTTTAATGTGTTCATGTGTTTTTCCTTGCATTTGTCGCGCCTTAGAGCCTATTGCAATTAATTTGTTTTTAATTTTATCAATAGCCACAATCGAAGGCTCATCAACCACAACTTTATCGTTTTGAATGATAATTGTGTTTGCAGTACCTAAATCAATAGCAATTTCTTGTGAAAAAAATGAAAATAATCCCATATCCGGTTAATGTTTTCTGTATTAATGTTTAAAATGTCTGATTCCTGTAAATACCATTGCCATATTATTATTATCGCAATATTCAATTGAGTCTTTATCCCGTATTGAGCCTCCCGGCTGAATTACCGCATCAATTCCTTCCTTATTGGCAATTTCAACCGAATCGGCAAAAGGGAAAAATGCGTCGGATGCCATAACTGCCGATTTTAAATCAAAATTAAAACTTTTGGCTTTTTCAATGGCATGTTTCAGTGCATCCACCCTTGATGTTTGACCCACTCCCGAAGCGATTAGTTGCATATTCTTTGCCAAAACTATTGCATTTGACTTAGAATGTTTCACTAAAATATTAGCAAAAGCCAAATCTTTGTATTGTTGTTCCGTAACTTGCTTTTTTGTAACTGTTTGCATTTGCTCTTTTTGCTCGGTTTTCAAGTCTTTATCTTGTAGCAATACTCCATTAAGTAAAGAACGGAATTGCTTTTTAGGCAAACAGGTATCTTTTTTAATTAAAATAATCCGGTTTTTCTTAGTTTTTAATATTTCAAGTGCTCCCTGAGCGTATCCGGGAGCTATAATCACTTCAAAAAACAGTTTGTTAATTTCTTCTGCTGTTTCTTTATCTACTTCCCTGTTTGTTATGAGTACACCTCCAAAAGCAGAAACAGGGTCGCCTGCCAATGTATCTTTCCAAGCATCAATCAGTTTTGGTCGTACAGCCAAACCACATGCATTATTATGTTTTAATATGGCAAATGCCGTATCCGAAAATTCTTCGATTAAATTAACCGCTGCATCAATATCTAACAAGTTATTATACGATATTTCTTTACCATGCAATTGTTCAAACAATTCATCAAAATTTCCGTAAAAAAATCCTTTTTGATGTGGGTTTTCACCATAACGCAATTTTCGTTGCGGTTTAATACTTTCCGCAAATATATCCGCATCATCATCAGAAAACCACTTATATATAGCCGTATCATATGAAGACGAAACTTCAAATGCTTTTTTTGCAAAATATTTTCGTTCTTCCAAAGCAGTTTCACCATTCCTGTTTTGCAAAACATTTAATAAATCAGTGTATTGTGCTTTTGAAGCTACAATTAGCACATCTTTAAAATTTTTAGCTGCTGCACGTATCAAGGATATACCTCCGATATCAATTTTTTCAATAATATCTTGTTCGCCTGCACCGCTTTTAACCGTTTCTTCAAATGGGTACAAATCAACAATTACCAAATCAATTTCAGGAATTTCGTATTGTTCTAACTGTTCCAAATCGGTAGCATTATCCCTACGGGATAAAATACCGCCAAAAACTTTTGGATGCAAAGTTTTTACTCTACCTCCCAATATTGAAGGATATGAAGTTAAATCTTCAACAGCTTTTACGGGAACATTTAATTTTTCAATAAATGCCTTAGTACCTCCTGTTGAATAAATCGCTACTCCTAAACGATTTAGCTCATTAATAATCTTGTCTAAACGATCCTTATGATAAACCGAAATTAAGGCGGATTTTATCTTTTTCAAATTGTTCATTTTCAAGTGATTTAATCAAGATGCAAAAGTATTAATTTTCATGTCATTATTCAACAATAATTTACATTTTTTTAGAGAAATTTTCACACAGACTTATAAACATGTCCGGAAAATATATGTTTCGGTTTATTAATTTTTTAATATGATAATAATAAGCCATTTACGACATTGTATTAAACCTACGGACTTTTCAATTGGCGTATTCATTTAATTCTTTTAACTTTGTACAAATTATTCGGTAATTTTTATAAATAAGCTATGATATTTCTTCATCTGCTAAAAGAAAGTCTGTTTTTTGCTTTTAATTCACTGGTAGTCAACAGGCTGCGTACTTTCTTGTCATTATTAGGCATTACCATAGGGATATTTGCCATTATCTCGGTTTTTACCGTAATAGATTCATTAGAAGTAAGTATCCGAAACAGTATAGCAAAATTAGGCGATAATGTAGTATATGTGCAAAAATGGCCTTGGGCAAGACAAAATAATTACCCTTGGTGGAAATATTTAAATCGTCCGGTGCCGAAACTTAAAGAAAAAAAAGAGATTATGCGCCGCTCTCATTTGGCACAAGCAGCCAGCTTCATGATTTCTACCAATAAAAACATACAATACAAAGATAATTCTGCCGAAGGAGTTAGCATTTTTTCTGCAACCCACGATTATGAAGACATACGTTCGTTTGAAATTGAGAAAGGAAGATATTTTTCATTATTCGAATCCAATACCGGAAAAAACAGGGCAATTATTGGAGCCGTAATTGCCGAAAAACTTTTTCAAGACGAAAACCCCATTGGAAAAACCATAAAAATACTCGGACATAAAGTTAAAATTATAGGTGTTTTCAAAAAAGAAGGCTCTGATGCTTTTGGTATCAGTAACGATGAACAGGTGCTTTTGCCAATAAACTATGCAAAAAATATTTTTGACATAAAAAGCGACCGAATGAACCCTATGATTATGGTAAAAGCACATACCGGAATAAGCAGCAACGAACTGGTTGAAGAATTAACCGGCATAATGCGTTCTATAAGGCGCTTAAAACCTACCGAAGAAGATGATTTTGCATTAAATCAATCAAGTCTTATCTCTCAAAACTTTGACAGTTTATTTGTCGTTTTGGATATTACCGGAATTATTATCGGTGGATTCTCCATTTTAGTAGGTGGTTTTGGTATAGCCAACATCATGTTTGTTTCCGTAAAAGAGCAGACCAAACTAATTGGTATCCAAAAGGCTTTGGGGGCTAAAAACACCTTCATTTTGTTACAGTTTTTAAACGAATCGGTAATTTTAACACTTCTTGGAGGTGTTTTGGGCTTACTGATTATTTTTATCGGAACAAAAATTGTTTCGGCAGCTTTCGATGTCGATTTTGTTTTAACAATCGGTAATATATTAACAGGAGTGCTCATTTCCGTTTCAATAGGTATCATTTCAGGAATAATACCTGCCTACAAAGCAGCAAGACTCAACCCCGTAGAGGCAATATCAAGTGTTTAGAAAAAAAATAATTAGGGCGGACGAACGGGCTTTCCGTTTCAAGTCCTCGTTTGTAATGCAGCAAAACTAATCCGCCAAAAGTAGCTTCCGTTGGTCGCTCTTTTGCCGCAAGTTTTGCAAAGCATTACAAACTGTGGGCTTTCCACTGCAATCCCTGCCGCAAGCACACATCAATTCCCTTGCAAAACTCAACCTGTCAGTGTGCGCAAGCTCCTGACAGGGTTTGAACCTATAGAGCGGGGATTTTTTTTGCATCAGCACCTGACAGAGTTTTTTTCCTAAAACCGTTTATTTTTTCGTGAAAAATAAAAAATACTTATATCTAAAAAGACCTTGACAGCAGCTTCGCGCGCTGCCAAGTCAAAAAAATCCGGATAGTTTTTCAAATCCTAACGAGCATAAAAAACAAAGTCGGACTGCAAATAAACTTGTAAACTTCATAAACATCAAGTTATTATACACTGTAAATTAGCAAAGTCGCAGTCCGATTTTTACCTCAATTTGTCCGGTTCTGTTTAAAAACGATGCAATCGTTTATTTTTTTGCATAAACATAAATTATTCCTACTTTTATCCTGATAACAGAAGATTGGTGTAATACACCAATCATGACGTTAAAGCAAATAAAAAACTATGAAAGATTTTGAAGAAATATTAAAAAAACTTCAAACCGAATTTAAAAAATACAATAGCGGTTTAATCAAAAATAAAAAACAAATAACACCCGATTTTAACGCTTTTGAAATTTTACAGCCCAAAGAATTATCTCTTTCGGGTATTGTGGGAGAATTTCTAAATCCCAAAGGAACGCATGAACAAGGACAAGTGTTTTTAGATTTATTCATTGATAGATTTTTAAATTCAAAAACAAAACTCAAAAATTCAAAACAGATAAATTTAAAACTTGAACATCGTTTCAATAACGGACAAATTGATATTTTTATTGATTTTGACAACAAATACAGTATAGCAATTGAAAATAAGCCATTTGCAACAGACCAAGACAAGCAAATAAGAAGATATACAAATTATTTAAGCTCTGTATATGGAAACACCAACTTTACAATGATTTATTTGTCAAGTGATGGTTCTGAACCAAGTGAAAACAGTTTGCCAAATATTAAAAAAGAAAAACTTGATAAGCAATTTATTATTATTTCATATTCTCAACTTCGGAAATGGTTTCTTGATTGTGCAGAAATTACAAAACAATCAAAATCAGAACGTTTAACTACGATGATACTTGAATTTGCTGAGTTTATTAATAAGATATTTAACAAAACAAATTCTTTAAAAGACAATATGATTGGACAAGCAATAGAAAATAACATATTAGATGCTTTCGAGTTAAATTTGCTATGGAATAAAAACAAAGAAGATTACGAAAACCTTTGGTCAAAAAAAATAAATCAATTAATAAATCAAGAATTACCGAGATTAATTTTTAAAAAACTGCGAAATGACAATATCATCGACAATGATTGGGAAATTATTGAAGGTAAATTTGATATAGGCAAAAATCATCTTGAAGGGTTTAGTCTAAAAAAGAAAATTTGGAAACATTTGTCCATTGGACTGAGTTCTACAGCCCATAAAACACCAGAAGGAACACAGAATTTCTTTCCGATAATTAAGTCTGATATAAAAATTCCCCCTGCAACAGAAGAACAAATAAAAAAATACAACAATGCAACAAATTGCGACCCCGATAATTGGATAGGCGGAAGCGGTAAAGTCTTTTGGTCTGCAAATTTTGGAGATATAAATTTTTATACATGGAACTACGACCAGTGGTCAGAAATAAAACAAGACGGAAAAACAGTTGATTATGTTGCCAATTTTTTAGCAGACTTAATCAAAGCGTGTGAAGTTGATATTGACAATATCGAAAGCAATTTTTATAATACCAATTCATATTCAGAAAATAATTTCAGAGAATTTGCAAATAAGTTTCAATGGATTTTCGCCAAAACTTATGAACAAACTGCACCTCATGAATATATTGTTCTGGATAAAGTTGGAAATGAATATAAAGACGAGTTTATTACAATAGCTCAATTTATCAGAAATAAAGGATTTAAGGCAATGTATTATACAAGACAAGGTTATTACTATAAATTAGACAAATATTATTATTGGACAATGGACAATGATGTAAACGATACGAATTTGATAAACCGAGCCAAATTATCAGATTATGAACTAATTGATAATTCATGGCACTGGATAGGGAGAAAAAAATAAAGAATTGGTTGCTTTAACATTTGCTTTGAAGCCAGCAACTTGTTTGGTGTGGTGTTTTTTTCGCTACGCTCAAAAAAACACCACACCAAACAAGCCGCCGTCTCAATAGCAATTACCGTTATGTACAGGTAGAACAATGCATACAAAATGAAATTTAGATACGCAAGACATACTAATAATTTAAATTTACTTATTGATTTCTATACTAAGGTAATTGGATTAGAAGTAATTGGAAAATTTGAGAACCACTCATATTATAACGGAGTATTTTTGGGACACTCTGATTTGGATTGGCA
>JALSLF010000466.1 GCA_026988445.1 Bacteroidales bacterium | reverse complement strand
CGTACATTTGTAAAAAGGTATCATTTACATCTAAAATTTCTGCATCGGGTGAATATACAATTATGGCATTCATCGTGTTATTAAATATCTCACGAAAGTAAAGTTCTTGTTCTGATAGCTTGTTATTTTTTTTCTCCAACTTACTTATTAAACGGTGATATTCATCTTGAAAGTGCAATATTGTAATTATTATGACAAATGAAACAATCGTAATACTTAAAATGTTTAAAACCCATGTAACTAATAATAAATTTCTTGAATTTAAGTCTATAGATAGCTGTATATACCCTAGGTTAAAGAGAACACCAATACCTATGAATATTAATACAGCAAATGCATAAATAGAAATAACTTTCTTTGAAGGGTAGATTAAGGAATAGAGAGGGATTAAAATTAAGAATGCTTGACTTGCCGAACTTGTGCCCAATGCAATGACATTTGTAAAAACTAATAATAATAAGGATAGTATTATAATTGTTGCTTTAAAGTTTGTCGATAGCTTTTTTCGGTAATAAGTTATTAGCAAAAGGATGATAATTACAAAAAAGTTAGATACAAAAGCTATTCGTAATCCAACACTTTTATAATTTATTAAACTAAAAATAAATACTAATAAACCAAGTAAACTACCTGTTACCAGTCCTGTATCAATAATATTTTCAGTTAAAAGTTTTAAATTTTTATGTAGTTTTTGATTTTGCATTAAAATAAAAGCGAATTTGCACTAAAACTATAAATTTTTAGTCAAAAAAAGAAACGATTTTGATAAGTGTGGTTTTTTTTTATATCAGAAAACAATTCTATATCCGGTTTGTTGTCCTAAATCTTTTTTAAGTTCTAATAAAATATCTTTTTGTTCAAATAAAACTTTTATTTTTTCCATATCATTGCCGGCTTCTTTAGTTTTCTCTTCGTTTTCTTTAATGGCTTTTTGAACAACTTTTAATTTATATGCACTAACTGCTTTGGGTACAACCTCTTTTAATTTTGATTCGGTTGTTTCTAATTTTTTACCGCCTTTTTCCCAGATTGCACTGGTTTTATAGTTTTGGCTAAGTAAACTTGCCGCAATTTTTTGAATTTTTACATCACTATGATTTACAAAATGTTTTTCGTCAAGCTGTTCTCCGTTGCGCAAAGCATTAATATAATCTTCAAAAATTTGTTTGTACATCAGATTTTTAAACTCTAAATCATCGTTTAATATTTCCGAAGTAATATAGTCGGCAACAGTGATGGATTTTGAAGTAAAACTTGCTTCGTCTTGAATGGAGAATAATTCATGATTTGCAAAATTCAGTAACAAAGAAATTAGTTCTTTTTCATTTACTTCGGCAAACACATCTTCAACAAAGCTTGGTATTGCAGTGCTTTGGTTTTGTTTAATTTCTTGTTGCGCTTTGTTGAATTTATTTTTACGTTCTGTTTCCCGTTTTTTAAATATTCGCTTATTTGTTTCGGAGTATAAGGCATCTTCAGGAACATTTAGCAATTTACTGCACTCTTTAATGTATATGCCGCGTGTAATTGCATCCGGAATTACGGCAATAGAACTGACAATTTCCGATACTAAGCGTGAACGTTTTATGGGGTCGCCTTGTGCATCTTCGAGTAGGAGGGAGGTTTTAAATTTAATAAAATCTTGTTCGTTATTTTCAATATATTCTTTAAACTCGGTTTTGCTTAATTTATGCGAAAATGAATCGGGGTCTTCTCCATCAGGAAAAAGAACAACTTTAACATTCATTTCCTGTTCTAAAATCATATCAATACCGCGAAAAGAAGCTTTTATACCTGCAGCATCACCATCGTAAAGTATGGTGAGGTTGTTGGTAAAGCGTTTTACCAAACTTATTTGATTTTCGGTAAGTGAGGTGCCCGATGATGCTACTACATTTTCAATTCCGGCTTGGTGCATTGAAATTACATCGGTATAACCTTCTACCATATAGCATTTATCATGTTTGACAATACTTTTTTTTGCAAAATAAATACCGTAAAGCACCTTACTTTTATGATATATAGGCGATTCTGGTGAATTTAAGTATTTGGCGGTTTTTTCATTTTTTTTCAAGATACGCCCGCCAAAAGCAATGGTATTACCTGCAAGGCTGTGAATAGGGAACATTACTCGACCGGCAAAGCGGTCAAAGCGATAATTGTTTTTATCAATACTCAATCCGGTTTCGGTAAGGTATTTTAGTTTATAGCCTTTTTTTAGGGCTTCTTGTGTAAATGCATCGCGTTGTTCGAGTGCGTAACCCAGTTGAAATTTTTCAATGGTTTCTTTTGTAAAACCGCGCTCTTTAAAATAAGAAAGTCCAATGGCTTTTCCTTCTTGATGATTGTGTAGTATATTGCTGAAATATTTTCGGGCAAATTCGGTAACAATGAGCATGCTGTCGCGCTCATTTTTTTGTTCAATTTGTTCTTCGCTTTGTTGGGTTTCAACAACACTAATTCCATATTTACGTGCAAGATATTTTAATGCTTCGGGGTAACTGACTTGCTCGTGTTCCATGATAAAACTGACGGGATTGCCTGCTTGTCCGCAGCCAAAGCATTTGTAAATACCTTTTGCCGGCGAAACTGTAAAAGAGGGTGTTTTTTCGTTATGAAAAGGGCAAAGTCCGATATAATTAACACCGCGCCGTTTTAAATTAACAAAATCTTGCACAACCTCAACAATTTGTGCGGTTTCGATAATTTTATTTACGGTTTCTTGATCAATCATATCCGGATATTTTTTGCAAAGATAGTATAAATGTTTATTGCTAAATGGATTTTCGTTTTCTTAAATTTAATACTATTTTTAATTTGCTGATAGTCAAAAAAAAGCTATTTAAAAAAATGATTTTGATAATCATAGTAGTATTTACGGTTTAATAACATTGGCTAATACGGAGGGGATTTGTAACAAATCGTAATCATGTTGATAGATTAAATATTTATTATACCATACGGGGTTAAATTTATCTTTATATTCACGCAGTCCCTTATATTGTGCAAATGATTTTATTTTTTCATAGGCAAATTTCATTGATTTTTCAGGGAAGGTATGTGGGTCGTTAATACCGCTTAATGGAGCAAAACCTAAATTTACAAAATTAATTTGTTTTGTTTTGGCATAGCTGAACAGTTCTACCAAAAGATAATCTAGTGCACCGTTGGGAGCATCTTTGGTTTTTCGTATTAAATCATAGGTAATTTCATTTTTTGCATAATCAGGAATGATATTTATAAAAGCAATAATTCTTTCTTCTTCGTTTTCTATAGTCATAATTGTTTGCATTTTAAGTTCATCCCAAAGAAACATTCCTTGCGAAAAAACAATCTCTTTTCTTCCTGTATCTGTCAGCCATTCGTCGCTAACTGATTTAATTTTTTGTAATACACCGTCTTTAATAGGGGCTTGGTACAATACTGCTTTATTTCCTTGCGCCTTTACTTTGTTAATCGCGTTGCGCAAGGATTTTCTTTTGTTTCCCGACAGACTAAAATTTTCTACATTGACTATTCCTTCTTGCCCGATAAACAACTCTTTTAGACGCAATTTTTTATAAATGGGTAAAGATTCTTCAGAAACACGGTAATAGATGCTTTTCAAACCGTTTTCAAAACAATATTTATTAAATTCTTTAATACATATTTCAAACTCATGCGGGTTTTCTGCAACAGGACTTTCCAATACAACAGCATAGCTTCCGGAAATTTTATAAGAAATAAAGGCTTTTTCACTTTTAGAAAAAAAGATAATTTTATCAAAATAGATTTTAAAATAATCCAAAGATGAATTTCCGTATTTATTCAGTAGCTTATGAGCTAATGTTAATTCTTCATCCGAAATATTTTTTTGAGGAACATACCTTTTTATTAATGTATATACTAAGATGCTAATAGAAATTAAACCGCTTATGTTTATCGAATAAATAAAATATTTGGCAAAAGAGCTCAGTGGTACCAAGTCTGAACTTCCAATGAGAAAATAATTCTGGATGGTATAACGCAAGGATTGAATTATGGTAAAATCCATATTAAAATGTTTTTTATCAATAAAATAAAACCCAAGAACACCATATATTAAAACAAGGACTGTAAAAAACAGTGAAGTTTGCAGTCCTATGTTTCTTAATTTAGGATTTGATTTAACATAATACTCTTTGCGCGATACTATTAATACCACAATTACAACTAATGCAATAATCGATTCTTCATAATCAATGGCTTTTGTAAGGTGTCCGATTAATGAAATAATACTTAATGATAAAGCAAACCACCATGCATTTCGCAAAGCTTTTAATAAAAATACTGCAGTGATAAGTAGCAAAAAACCGATTAATAAGACCAAATAATTTGATGCATAAATAATTTGAATTGGAATAAAATGTTTTAATTGAACTACTCGCTCTGATATGGCAGGGGTAAGAACAGAGATTATATTGACAACTCCTAATACGGTTAAAAATACTGCAGGCAATATTCTCATTAAAATTTTATTTATTTTTGATATAAAGGTAAAAAGACCGATAAGTAAAGGAAGCCAAAATTCAAAAAATCGATAAAAAAGTGTAATAGCAATTGCTTCTTCACTCCGGTATCCTAACTTAATCAATATAAATGACATAGATATTTCAACAGCTCCTAATCCTCTTAAAAAAGGTGAAACAATTAAAAATATCACCGAGATTAAATATGCCATAGTGGCTGCATATAAAGAAGGCTCATAGTTAAGTGCCAACATTGCAATATAAACCGTTGCTATACCAATAAATTCAATTAAAATAGAGCTTAAAATGGTTAACAGGTATTTATTTTTATTAATTTTACTTGTTTGTATATCATTCAAAAATACCTCTGATGCCGGTATAAGTTTAATAATAAGATTATAGAAAAATCCTTTTTTAATTATTGATTTATAAAATAAATAGGAAGCTACAATTATAATAACAACACTAAATAGTGCAAACCATTCATTTGAATCTAATTTTCCTTGAAGTAAAGAAAATATAAAAGCAGGAATAGCCACAATAATTACGGAAAAAATTCCTGTAAAACCATATATTGAAGAAGCAAAATGTATCTGAGACTTTTTAATCCCTGTTTTTTCAATTGTTCCGGTATAAAAACCTAATGAAGATATACCTCCTGCCGGCAAAAATACACTGATAAAGTTTCTTTTAATAAATAAGATAAATGAATTTAAGAAACTGATTTTTTTATGGATGGCTGAAAATGAAAAAATATACATTTGTGCTTGGAGCAAAATATATAAAAGTGTTAATAGTAATCCGGCAATTATCCATTGTTTGTTTGCATTTACAATAACATTTTGAACTTTTTGTAATTCATCTTTTTCGTGTTCTAAAAACCATATTCCTATTGCAAAAAAGAAAAAACTTACAATAAATTGAATAATAATTTTTCTATTTTCTTTGTTTAAGGAATAGATATTTTTATTAAAATGCTTTGATAGAAAACTTAAGGTTAGCGTTTTTTTCATATTTGCAGCCTATTTGTTGGTAAAATATTTATGTTGTTAAATAAAATAAATGTAGAAATATTTTTTTTAAAAAACTATATAAAGAGGCTTTATTTATTTTCAGGAGTTTATTTTATTAATTGTGTCTATTTTTTTATTGCTTGTTTTGCAGGACTGAATTATGCATAATTCAGGTTAGATTTATACTACATGCTATGAGTGTGCTTGCGGCAGGGATTGAAGCGGATAGCCCACAAGCCTCAAAAGCTACAAAACCCGCCGCAAAAGAGCGACCAGCGGAAGCTCCTTTTGCGGCGAGTGGTTTTGTGCTTTTGGGGCTGAGGACTATGAGCGGAAAGCCCGTAGCCGCCCTGATAAAATTACTTTGTAAATAATTGGTTTAATGAAATTTTTTCGATTTTACCGTATTTCTTTAAATCCTCTAAATTAAAGCGTTTTTGGTTGCCCACGATGGTTATTGCCCATACTTTTCCTTTTAAATTTTTATTGTAAAAATCGACAATGTCATCAAATGTTAATGTTAAATATTTGTTATAACGCTCTTTGCGCGGGTCGTTGGTGTAGCCTTGTGCACGCCAATTTGCTACACTGAGCGATTTATAACGGAACATGGGCTGATTGGCATTGATTGAAATGGTTAAATTTTTACGAATTTCATCAATACGTTCGGGTTTTTTTGGTAAATCTTTAATTATGCCGGTGTAAACATCTATGGCTTCGACGGTTTTATCGTTTTGGGTAGAAAGCCAACCGCTAAAATATCCGGGTTTATCAAAATAGAATGAAGGTGAATATCTGCCGCTTACGCCATAGGCTAATGAACGAAATTCTCTGATTTCTTGAAATAGCAATGATGCCATGCTGCCGTCGAGATAATCGTTAAAGCCGTATAAGGCAACGCGATGGTCTTTGTCGTTTACTTCGCCTTCGATAAATATATTGATATGACTTTGAACCGATTTTTTATCGTTAAGGAAAAGAATTGTGTTTTGGGTGTATTTTGTTCGCGGTTTTTCAATTTTGGGTGTTTTTGCCTTTAAATCCTTATTGATGTTTATCGTTTTTTTGTATATTTCGGTAAAGTTTTCGGGATTTAACTTTCCGCAATAGTGCACATCATAGGCATATTTAAAAACCGAGTTTAGTTTGTTGATTAATTGTTCCGATTTTAATTCTTTTACTTGTTTTAGACTTAAGCGGCTGATGTAATCGGAATTTTTTCCGTAAAGTGCATATTGCTCTATGGCGTTGCTTTTTTCATAAATATCTTTTGCTTCGTACTTTAAGTTCATTTTGTAATCTTCGGCAAGCTTTTGCAAATCGTCTTGGTCGATGGCAATATCTGATAGCAAATTATTTATTAATTTTAGCGATGCTTCCAAATTTTCTTCTAAACCGCTTATATTAATGGTGGTTTTGTCCAAAGAGTTGTAGGTATAAAAACTACAACCCAATAATTGCAGTTTTTGTTTAAAGGTTTCAAAATCCATGTTTTTGGGATGCGCATATTCCATTGCCGAAACTGCTTGCGAGAGTATGGGGTCTTGATAATCGCCTTTTCCGAAAACAATACGCACCGAAAATATGTTGTTGATTGGATTGGGGGTGGTGTAAAGTGTTATGTCTTTATTTATTTGGCTTATAAGTACATCTTTATTAAACTCAATAAAGCGTGGCGCCATATCGGTAACGGGCATATTTTCTAATTTTTTGGCATATTCCGATTTATTTTCGGAGTTTTTACTTTCAATGGGTTTAAAGGGTGGTTTGTCTATTTTGTCTTTTTTCGGGAAACCCATTTTTGAGTAAAAAGCCAGATAGTTTTCGGTAAAATATTTATTAGCCAAGTTTATTACATCATCTTTTGTTAATTTATCAATTTCTTTGGGTGCATTCAGGTATTTTTCCCAACTAACACCGTAGAGGAATGCATCGGAAATGGCATAAGCACGCCAGCGCATATCTTCCAAATCTTTTTCGTATTGTTTTTTAAGCTCAATTTTAACTCCTTGAAGTAATTCATCGTCAAAATCTCCGGTTTTTAATTTATTGATTTGTTCAAGAACTAATTTTTCGGCTTTTCCCAGCGATTGTCCAATGATTTTAGGCACATAAAATATGATAATTCCGCCAAGTTCTTCGTGAAAGTCGGTAAACATGCCGGCAAACATTAGTTTATTATCGTTGCGCAACTGGTCAAGCAAGCCTGTTGACGATTGGTTGGTTAATAAACTTGAAATAAGTTCTAAACCTAATTCATCAGGATGATTTCGGGCTATTGCACGGTAGCCAATTAATCCGACTTTTATAGGGGTCATGCGTTTTTTAACGATTTCTCTGCCTTTAAAAGGTTCTTCTTTAAAGTTTAAGGGGGCAGGTTTTTCGCCAGTTCGCCATTGTCCGAATTTTTCTTCGATTAAGGGTTTTATTTTTTCACTGTCAAAATCGCCGGAAAGCACCAAAGCCATATTTTTTGCAACATAATATTTATCAAAATACTGTTTCATTTTGCTGAGCGAAGGGTTTTTCAGGTCGTGTGTGGTTCCAATAATCGTTTGTTGTCCGTATGGCGTTTTTCTATAGAAATTTTTTAAATATTCTTCAAACATTAAGCCCATTGCATCATCGGCATACATGTTTTTTTCTTCGTAAACGGTTTCTAATTCGGATTGAAACAAACGAAAAACAGGGTGCATAAAACGATGGCTGTATAGTTCAATCCATTTTTCGATTTGATTTGCCGGAAAGCTGTTGTAGTAAACTATTGATTCGTAGCTTGTGCCGGCATTTACGTTTTTAGAGCCCATTTCGTTGAGTACTTTATCCAGTTCGTTGGGTATGGCATAATTGGCAGCTGCTATTGAAATACGGTTAATTTCCTTCTGTATTTCCATTCTTTTGTCTTTATCTTGGGTTGCCCGTAAATCATCGTATAAATCGGAAATACTGTCGAGGTAAACTTTTTCTTTAGCATAGTTGATTGTGCCTAACTCTTCGGTACCTTTAAACATGATGTGTTCAAAGTAGTGGGCAATACCGGTGGCATCGGCGGGGTCGCGTTTAGCACCTCCTTTAACAACTACCATTCCGTGAATCATCGGCATGGTATGATCTTCGTTGAGATATACGGTTAAGCCGTTTTTTAAGGTATAAGTTTCTACTTTAAGCGGATTGTTTTGCCCGAAAGATTGGAGCATAAAGATTGATAAAATAAATGTAAAAATAAATTTTTGCATGATAAATTGGTTTAAAGTGTTTATAAAATAGTTAATCCAGAGTCTTGGTATTCCGGATTATTTAATTTGGCAGTTGTTTTGTTTTTGAAAAGAAAAAAGACAGGCAAAATTACCTGTCTTTTTTAGATGATTATAAAAATTTGAGTCTGAAACCGGCATTTAGCCAAAAACCGCGGCTGCGTATGTCGTTGGTTTCGTCTTTATAAATATTGGTTAGTCCCCATTCGTAACCTGCATCAATGAATATTTTACCCATTGATATTCCGGCACCTATATCCATACCGAAAATAAAATCGCTGAAATCGTCTTTTGTTTTGCCGGTACTACCTGGATTCACATCGGTTATAATACGCATGGTAGGACCACCCATAATATGAAAGTTGTTGTCGTTTGCATCGCCAACAACATTAATTCCTACAAAAATAGGAATCTTAATTGCGCTTAAATCATTTTTAAATTCGGGAACTTGTGGATCAATATTCTGTAAATTCCAGTTATTTTTTTCCCAAAAAATACCCGGTTCAAAATAAAACTGGTCGCCCATAGCAATGGTACCGCCAATTTGCCAGCCCATTCTTCCGGTAGTTTCATAACTTAGCGGATCGTTGCTTAAACTTGTAAAATTCATGCCAATGGCAGGTTTAATTACCATTTGCGAAAATCCTGCAAAGTAAAACCCTGCAAGAAAAATAATTGCTATTACTGTTTTTTTCATATGATTGTTTTTAAATTGTTTCTATTTGCCATATGGAACCGCATGATTAAAATAATCATTCCCCTATGTGTATTTAATAATTATTTTAATCATGCTTGTTTCATTTTATTCAATTTTTAGTTAATGTTCTTGATTTTTATAATAATCTTATAACGAAAAAAAGCATCATTATGTTACATATCTTTGTTTAGAACTTTTTGAATTTGTTTTAAAACGCGTTCTTCTCTAGGCCAATCGGCTCTGGGTTCCGCAATATTTCCTTTTTTATCTATGATTACATAATACGGTATGCCGGGTATATTAAAAAGCCGTTTAAACAAAATTTTATCTTCGGGCTTTATCCGGTAATGATGTCCGGCAATATTAATCCGTTTCATTCCTGCAATCCATTTTTCATGTTGTGTGTCTGTAGATAAATACAAGAAACTAACGTTTTTCCCTACAAAATATTCTTGAATTTTTTTAGATTTTGGCATTTCTCTGATACATGGACCGCACCAACTTGCCCAAAAATCAAGGTAAACAACCGTACCTTTAAGTTTTTTTAATACTTTTTTAAAAGTGGTACTGTCGCCGTTTTCTTTATACAGTGTAACCGATAAAACATCTTTCGGGAAAGCAGTGCCTTTTAAATGATTTAGCTTTTGAGCGATACTGTTTTGTAAAAAAAAGATGATTAATAAAGAGGAAACTAATAATTTTGCATTCATAATTTTTATAAATTTTGTTTTTTACGTCAAGATTAAAACTATCTTCATGCAGGCTGAAAAGCCTGTTTTTATATTAACCCAATGGCAGCGACTTGGGCTAATGTAAACAATATAAATTATATGCGCACTGTAAGTGCAATTTAATATACCCTTTCAGGCTGTTTATCATCTTAAAGAATTTTATAATTTAAAAGATTTAAGCAAACACCTTATTTAGTGTAACTTATTGATGTTGATTAAATTGCCAATACAATGTATTAATTGATATAAATTTGCTTTAAAAATAAATAATATTACCACTTAAAACTTGTTTTATTTTAAAATTTTGATAAAAAGCCGAT
>JALSLF010000465.1 GCA_026988445.1 Bacteroidales bacterium | reverse complement strand
CACAAAACCTTTTTTCACCTTACTTAACAAAGCTAATAAAAAAAAACAAAACTCCAAATTTTGACTTTCGCAAGAACTGTCGATTATTTTCTTTCGGACATTGACACCAATGTCAGTATATATTCATTACCCTTTTTCATCCCCTTTTCGACAATTGTCGCAATACGTCTTAAAGCGACAACTGTTTTTTCGTCTGTACCGCCCGTACTAAGAGGATATAGACAAATTGTACATATTTTAGTGCAAGATAATAATTTTTTTTGAAAGTTTATAATAGGGTATTTTTTTAATACCCTTGGTGTAGGAAGTCGGTATACGATTTTGTTCTTTTACGGTATGTAAATATTATTGTTTACAGGCTGTAAATATTTGTTGCTGTACGACTTGACAGTGTGCGTAGCTCCTGTCAATGTCTTTTTGTTTAAAGGCTTTTTTATTTTTAAAAAGAGCAAATAAAGGTTTTCATGGAAAAAATACTGTCTGGTGCTGTCAAAAAAAACCGTTTTTTTAGTTCAAACACTGTCAGGTGCTTACGCACACTGACAGGTTTGGATGAGCTGCGGCAGGGATTGCAGCGGATAGCTCCCGATGGTGAAAAATATACAAAACCAAAAGGGAAAGAGCGACCAACGGAAGCTCCTTTGCCTTTTAGGTTTTGTTATTTTTCATTATCGGGACTATGAGCGGAAAGCCCGTAGCCGCCCAAATTATTATTTATGTATTACTCCTGAGCCGATAAGTTCATCATTATCGTACCATGCACAAAATTGTCCGGCGGTGATGCCCCTTTGTTTTTCTTCAAAAAGGATGTATAAACCTTCGGGGCGCATATATAGTTTGCCTTTTTGCAAGGGCTGGCGGTAGCGGTGGCGGATTAAATATTCGCGTTCTTCGCCGGGCTGCATACTTAAATCTTGGCGGATAAAGTGGATTTCGTCTTTTTTAATGAAAAGTCCGCTGCGGTATAAGCCGGGGTGGTTTTTGCCTTGCCCTACATAAATGATGTTTTCATGAACATCGGTGGCAATTACAAATAAGGGCTCGGGTTTTCCGCCTATGTTTAAGCCTTTTCGCTGTCCGATGGTGTAAAAATGCGCTCCGCGATGCTTGCCGGTAACAAATCCGTCGGTTTTTTTATATAAGTAGGGCTTTGTAAGTTCTTTAAGTTGTTCCTCTTTGCCGGTATAAGGGGCTGTGTTGATTTTATCGTAAAATTCGGCAGGAATTTCGATTACTTCGCCTTGTTTGGGGGCTAATTTTTGTTGTAAAAAAACCGGTAAATCTACTTTTCCGACAAAACAAATGCCTTGCGAATCTTTTTTATCGGCAGAAGCCAGTTTTAAATCACGGGCAATACGGCGCACTTCGGGTTTTTCCAAATCGCCAATGGGGAAAAGACTTTTTTCAAGTTGCTTTTGGTTTAATTGACAGAGAAAATAGCTTTGATCTTTATTTTTATCGGCTCCTGCAAGTAAACGATATACTTTTTTTCCGTTTATTTCAATTTCATCTTTTTGGCAATAATGACCGGTGGCTACAAAATCGGCTCCGAGTTTTAGGGCTTCGTCTAAAAAAACATCAAATTTTATTTCACGATTGCATAATACATCGGGATTGGGTGTTCTGCCT
Source organism: Bacteroidales bacterium (assembly GCA_026988445.1). Lineage (GTDB taxonomy): Bacteria > Bacteroidota > Bacteroidia > Bacteroidales > NBLH01 > NBLH01. The sequence goes on along the minus strand of JALSLF010000465.1, from coordinate 8,881 downwards.
TTTTCGTATTCGGCAAACATGTAATCGACCACCCGCTTTTTATACAATTTACTTAAATCAACCGTTTTAAAAGGAATATCTAATTTTTTAGCTACTAATTTGGCAAACATTAAATCGTTGTCCCAAGGGCAGTCGCCGGTGAGTACCCCTGTGGTGTCGTGCCAGTTAATCATAAAAAGTGCCGTTACATCGTGCCCCTGTTCTTTTAGGATGTATGCTGCCACACTTGAATCTACCCCACCTGATAATCCTAATACTACTTTTGCCATTTTATTTTGTTTCTTTATTTTCTAATATGTGCACTAATTCTACAAGTAGCTCTTTTTTGTTTTCGGCAATATCACTGAGCCGGTCTTTTAATTTTTGGATTGATTCTACTGCAAGTTTTTTTTCTATTTTAGCATCCATACTGTCAATTACCGTAAAAGCCTCAAAAGCTTCGTTAAAATTACCGTTGATAAAATGGTGGATAAAAACCGGAACATACTCGCTAAAATCTAATCTTGATTGCCAACATACGGAAAGTAATTGTTCTCTAATTTCGTTGTAATTATCAGATTTAATTGCATCTATGATATAGGGTGCTGCTGCTTGATATTTTAAATCGTAGAGTAGCTCTGTTATTTGTTTTTTAACCCTTTCACTTTTATGTATTGCCAAAAGTTCTATTACTGCCGGAATTAGCTCTTTATTTCCGGTATTGCGTAATTCTTTTAATGCAAAAAGAACTTCTTCTATATCTTTACTCTGTAATTTATTGATTATAAGTTTATTTTGTTTTAGTTTGTCCATTTACAATATTTTTTTATTAAATTGCAAAATTATAAATTCATTTTTAATTCTTTATAGTAATGTTGATGAATAAGTTGTTATTTGCAATAATTTTTGTATTTCTGCTTTTTTCAGGATGTACAAACACTACTGAAAGTTATGATAATTCGGGTTTGGAAGAAGCTGAAAAAAATAAAGCATTAATTTCGGTTAAAGAAATATTTGAAACTTTTCCATCGCCGGTTGAAACGGCTAAATCTATTTCGGAAGCAAATGTTAAATTTAATCAAAATATTTTAAATCCGGTAAATAATGTACCGTATTATGAATCGAGTAAAAGTTTAGTATTAAATTTAGGTGTTTATTGTGCCGATTTAAGTTATGCGAGTTTTTATGAACAAAATCAATTGGTATCATCTTACCTTACCGCGATTAAAGCTATTGCCGGTAATCTTGGGATTATGCAAATAATGGATGAAAGAGATATTCTTAAAATAGAAGATAATATATTAAACCAAGACTCATTAAGAGTGCTTATTGAAGAGGTGTTTTTAAGTTCAGGGAAGTATTTGAATGAGGATAATCGCCCGGAAATGGCAATTTTGGTGCAAGTAGGCGCATGGATTGAAGGAATGTATATTGCCATGCAATTAGCTACACAATCAGTTGAAATTAATAAAGAGCTGGTTGAACGGATTGCAGAACAAAGAGCTTCTTTAAATTTAATAGTAAATGCACTGGCTAATTATGCTGATTATGCTGTGGTAAATGATGTTTATAAAGATATGTTAAAACTTCAAAAGATTTATAAAAAAACTACGGTAACAAATAAAACTATAGCTTTAAATGAGCAATCTGAAAACAATAATGATAAAGTTTTTATTAGTCCGGAGATATTTATTGATTTGTTTCAAGAAATCAATAAAATCAGAAATAGTTATACACAATAAAAACGTGTGTCCGCCGGCAGTTGAATATGGTTTTAGCTTAGAAGTAGAAGATAGTTGCGGATTTAAGGTTTAATAGAAAATCAAGATTTAAAACATGAATTTAAAACAGTACATACTACATATTATAATAGCAAGCCTTTTATTTACTCCCAATCAAATATTTGCTCAAGATAGTATTCCCAAACGTCCGCGAATAGGACTGGTTTTAAGTGGGGGTGGAGCAAAAGGTATGGCTCATATTGGAGTACTTAAGGTATTGGAAAAGTACAATATCCCTATTGATTATATTACCGGTACAAGTATGGGCTCCATTATTGGTGGATTATATGCTATTGGGTACTCTGCAGATGATTTGGAAAAATTAACAAAAAAAATTGATTGGAACGAAATATTTACCGGCAGTATTAAGCGCTCTGATATTTCGGTAGAAGAAAAAAATGAATCAGATAAATATCTTCTGCAATTTCCATATAGAAACGGCAGTTTTGTTTTACCAAAAGGAATGATTTCCGGACAAAAATTGGAAAAGTTGCTGTCGAAAATTACTTGGCCGGTTCATGGACAAAACGATTTTTTGAAGTTTCCAATCCCTTTTGCTTGTGTTGCAACCGATATTGAAACCGGTGAAGCCTATGTTATGGATAAAGGTTTTTTGCCCGATGCATTAAGGGCAAGTATGTCCATTCCTTCGGTATTTGCTCCTGTTGAAATTGACGGTCATTTGTTGGTTGATGGCGGATTGGTGCGAAACCTGCCTGCTTCGGATGCTAAAAATATGGGCGCCGATATAATTATTGCCGTAGATGTTGGTTCGCCTTTGTATAAAAAAGATGAGCTTACTTCAATGCTTGCTATAATGGACCAAGCTGCAAGTTTCAGAAATGCTTTCTTAGTTGAAAATGAGAAAAAACTTTGCGACATTTTAATATCTCCTGACATAAGTGGCTATAGTGCTGCTAGTTTTGATGCTACGGATACTTTAATCAACAGAGGCGAAGAGGCTGCTATGGCAATGAAAGATAAAATTGCTGCGCTTGCCAAAAGTTTAGAAAAATATCATCAGCCAAAACGCAAGATCATAAAGAGTGCTTCTTTATACTCAATATTTATTAATAAAGTAAGAATTGAAGGTTTAGAAAAAGTATCTGAAAAATTAGTTCGGAGCAGCTTAAAAATTAAAATCCCAACCTGGGTAGATTTAAAAGATATTGAAAAAGGGGTGGACAGGGTTTACGGTTCGCAATTTTTTGAAAAAGTAAATTATAAAATTATTCAACAAGGCGATAAAAACATTTTAGTAATTCGTGTTTATGAAAAACCTTTTTCTGTAATAAAAGTAGGAGCTAATTACAATAATTACTTTAATGCATCCTTATTACTTAACGGAACATTCAGGAATATTCTTGGCGAAGGTTCAAAACTACTACTAAGCGGGAAATTAAGCGAAGCTCCGGAAGCTACCATTGATTATTCCATTTTTACCAAGTATAAACCCAGTATCGGATTTCGGTCAATATTAAACTATTTTACCTTAGTTGAAAAATTATATTTGCCCGAAGATTCGCTGAGCTTATCTATGAGACATCAGCGTTTTTCTGGAAAATTAGCAGGTGTATCATCATTATCAAATTCAGTTTATTTGGCTTTGGGGACTGAATATAAATATGAATATTTCAATATTATTGAATTAGAACAAAGTAAGTATAACGCTGATTTAAGTTTTCTAAAATTGTTTGGAAAGATTTATATTGATACTTATGATCGTACTGATTTTCCGACTAAAGGTATTAGTGCCAATTTAAATGCCGATTATTTATTGTTGCCATTAAGCAAAAATTATTCTTACAATAAAAATTACTGGCGATTTTCATTATATTTTAATCGTTATATTCCTATTGGTAAAAAACTCAATTTTAATTATGCTTTTGATGGCACACTTGTATTATCCGATAGTATTTTTATTGGTGATTATTACCGTTTAGGTGGAGAAATGAACTATAACTCTTATGTTATTCCATTTAGTGGGGCAAGGTTTATGGAATTTACAGCTTTAAATATATTAAAAGGACGTATCGGTTTTAGATATGAGTTTTTAAAAAATAAATACATCAGTATAAATGCCGATGGAGCTTTTAAAAGTAATAGAATAAATGAATTAGTTATTGCAGATGAGTTTTTGCTGGGTGGTGCAATAGGCATTGGTAGTAATACGATTATAGGTCCGCTAGAGTTTAAAGTAAGTAAAAATAATTTTAATAATCGTTGGGGATTTTGGATACAATTAGGATATAAATTTTGATAATATCTATTGGAGTAATGACTGAATGACTGAATGACTGAATGATTGAATGATTGAATCGATAATATATTACTGCTTGGATTGAGAGATTATGTACAAAAATCAGGTTCAAATGCCCTAATAGACGATTTGAAGTCTGATAATTAAATCTCTATTTCTCCGCTAAAAACATGTTTTGCAGGACCACTTAAATAAACATCTGTATATTTATTATCTTTTTCTTTGAAACTTATTTCAAGCTCACCACCTAATGCCTTTACTTTAACAATAGATACTTTTGGTTTGAATTTTTGATAATAAGCAATAGCTGATGCAACAGCACCGGTTCCGCAAGCAAGTGTTTCATTTTCGACTCCACGCTCATAAGTGCGAATTTTTATCCCTTCGTTTTTATTAATTTGTACAAAATTTACATTTGTTCCTTCGTTTTTGTATTTTTCACTATAACGAATTTCTTTACCTTTTGCATAAACATCGATACGGAAAATATCATTGTCAAATTCTACATGATGGGGGACACCGGTATTTATAAAAAAAGTATCTTCATTCTGTTTAACTTTCAATACATCAGCCATTTTTAGTTTTATCTTAGCTTGTTTGTCAATAAATGCTTCGTGTAAACCATCGCCTGCAAGAAAACGTGTATGTTCTGAAATTATTCCAAGTTGTTTTGCGAAAGCAACAATACATCTGCCACCGTTACCACACATGGCTCCGTTACTTCCATCTGCGTTGTAATAATCCATTTCAAAATCATACTTTTCATGAGCGTTTAACAACATTAAACCATCCGCACCAATACCAAAATGGCGGTCGCACAAAAACTTAATCGTTTCCGGCTTTAAATCTTTAATCTGTTGATTACGGTTATCAATCAAAATAAAATCATTTCCTGCACCTTGATATTTTTCAAATTTTAAAATCATGTTTAATTGTTAAATTTAGTTAATTGCTTGTATTAAATTTTTTGATTGCTTTACTTTACATTGCAAAATTAATATTCTGTCTTAATAATTTTGATAAAAACTGTAAAAAATGAAAATAAAAAAAATTATACTAAACTTGTTTGTTTCTATACTTATTGGATTTTTATCTATAGTGCTGTATCACAATTTTGTAGTTAAAGAATTAATAGCTAAACAGCACAACAAAATAGAAATTCCAAATTATAGTAAAACGGTTCGCAATTTAGCTCCTATTGAAAACGTTGATTTTACCGAGGCTGCTGAAAAATCAGTTCATTCGGTAGTACATATAAAAACAGTTTATGTAGATGAAAATCAAAATCCGATGTATGAATTCTTTTTCGGACGTTCACCATCGCAAGCATATATGGCATCAGGTTCAGGGGTAATTATTTCTTCTGATGGTTATATTGTTACCAATAATCATGTGATTGATAAATCTAATCAAATAGAAGTAGTTTTAAATGATAAGCGAAGCTTTAAAGCCAAAATAATTGGGGTTGACCCAAATACGGATTTAGCTTTATTAAAAATTGATGCCGATAATTTAATAAATATCCCTTTTGGTGATTCGGATAAACTAAAAATTGGTGAATGGGTTTTGGCAATAGGCAATCCATTTAATTTAACATCTACCGTAACTGCAGGAATAGTTAGTGCAAAAGCCAGAAACATTAATGTAAATAACCGAAGTTCTTATTCAATCGAATCGTTTATTCAAACCGATGCAGCGGTTAATCCGGGAAATAGTGGGGGAGCACTGGTAAATACTCGTGGAGAATTGGTGGGTATTAATACAGCAATATTCTCAAAAACAGGTTCTTACACAGGGTATTCTTTTGCTATTCCGGCAAGTATTGTGCGAAAAGTTGTAGGTGATTTAATGGAGTATGGTGTGGTTCAACGTGCTTTAATGGGCGTCAGCCTATTAGATGTTGATGCAAGTGTTGCCAAGCAATTGGGTGTTAAAAAAATTGAGGGAGTATTTGTAAGTGCTTTGCAAGAAAATGGTGCAGCTCGTAAAGCAGGAATTAGGGAAGGTGATATAATTTTGAAAATCAATAATGTTGCCATTAATAAAATCTCTGAATTTCAAGAACAATTGAGTCGTTATCGTCCCGGCGATAAAATATTGGTAAGCATAAGGCGAAAAAATGATCTTCTGAAATATGATGTGGTACTGCAAAATCAGAGAGGAACTACTAAACCCATTGAAACAGATGTTGAGAGTGTCTTGGGTGCACGTTTTGAACCGCTCAACAAAGCAGAAAAAGAATATTTTGGTATTGATTTTGGCGTAAAAATAAGCGAACTGTATCCGGGAAAACTGATGAAAGCCGGTGTTCATGAGGGTTATATTATTTTGTATATAAATAAGGTTAAAATCAGTTCAGTTGATGATATTGAAACAGTTTTGAAAAATGCAAAAGGAGGTGTGTTTTTAAAAGGTGTTTATCCTAATGGTCTTATAGAGTATTATGCCTTTGGTTTAGATTAATTAATCAATATATTAACTTACATTATCTTTAAAAATAATACATTTATGTAAATATTTATGCATTTTATGTAATTTGTTCGTGATTTTTTAAAAATATAATGATATTGCATATATTATTAGTTTTCATGATTTATTTTATACCAATAAAACTTTTCAGGGCGCATGAGACAATTAAAAATCACTAAATCAATTACCAACAGAGAAAGTGCATCATTAGATAAATATTTACAAGAAATTGGGCGTGAAGAACTTATTTCGGCAGAAGAAGAAGTAGAACTTGCCCAAAGAATAAGAAAAGGAGATCAAACTGCTTTAGAGCGTTTGACAAAGGCAAACTTACGTTTTGTTGTTTCAGTGGCAAAACAATATCAAAATCAAGGCTTAACCTTACCGGATTTAATTAACGAAGGAAATATCGGCTTAATTAAAGCTGCTGAAAAATTTGATGAAACAAGAGGTTTTAAATTTATTTCTTATGCAGTTTGGTGGATTCGACAATCAATTTTGCAGGCACTTGCCGAACAATCAAGAATTATTCGTTTACCATTAAATCAGGTAGGCTCATTAAATCGTTTAAATAAAGCTTTTTCCCAGTTTGAACAAAAGTACGAACGTATTCCTACTCCCCAAGAGCTGGCAAAAATATTGGAATTACCGAGTGAAAAGGTAACACAAGCTATTCGGATTTCAGGGAAACACATATCGGTAGATGCACCTTTTGTTGATGGAGAGGAGAACAGTTTACTCGATGTTCTTTCCAATAACGATTCCCCCAAAGCAGATAACTCTTTGATAAAAGAATCATTAAATCAAGAAATTGAACGTGCTTTATCTACTTTAACCATTCGTGAAAAAGATATTATAAAGCATTTTTTTGGAATTAATTGTCAAGAATTATCATTAGAAGAAATTGGTGAAAAATTTGGTTTAACCAGAGAGCGTGTTCGACAAATTAAAGAAAAAGCCATAAAACGATTACGACAAAAATCAAAAAGCAAATTATTGAAAACTTATCTTGGTTAATTTGCAACAATTAGTTTGAAAAAATTTGTCGAATTGACATTTTTTTAATGTAAAACAGGTATTGTTTTAAACTTTGCTAAAGCTTCCTTAACTAAAAGGGAGCTTTTTTTATTTACCCCCCTACAAACAACACCTATTATTAACAATAAATACAAAATAAAACACTTACCCCCTGAAAAATAATAGATAAATTTAAAAATAATTAATAATTTTTTGCACACCCCCTAAAAAATTCACACCTTTGCACTGTCAAACATTATTCATTAACCAACAACTAAATAATTATGAAAAGAATCAGGACAAAAATTATTTTAACAGCAGGACTTATTTTGAGTACAAATTCTAATTTATTTGCCGATGTAATTGCCTCAAAAGACATTCCTGTCGATTCAGGAGCAACCGCTTGGATGCTTACATCCACAGCACTGGTTTTACTAATGGTGCCGGGCTTAGCTATGTTCTATGGAGGTCTGGTGCGAACAAAGAATGTATTAGGTACAATGATGCACTCCTTTGTAGCCATGGGTATAATGACCATTTTATGGGTAGCTGTAGGATACAGCATGTCGTTTGGTTCTAATATTCTTGGCGGTTGGTTTGGATGGAACTGGGATTACTTTTTTTTGAAAGGTATTGATGATAAAATTATGGAAGCCGGAATACCTGAATATGTTTTTACAATGTTTCAAGGCAAGTTTGCCATTATTACACCTGCGCTAATTGCCGGTGCATTTGCCGAAAGAGTATCGTTTAAAGCCTATGTGCTTTTTATTGCACTTTGGGGAATATTTGTTTACAACCCTTTATGTCATTGGGTTTGGGCTGAAGATGGTTTTCTGTTTAATTTAGGTGCAAATGGTGCAATCGATTTTGCCGGAGGAACAGTAGTGCACATTAGCGCTGCAGTAGCCGGTTTAGTAGCTGCCGTATTTATTGGTCAAAGAAGAGGATATCCAAATATAGCTACTCGCCCCAACAATCTGGTAATGACAGTTATAGGTGCCGGTTTATTATGGGTAGGTTGGTTTGGTTTTAATGCAGGAAGTAGTATTTCATCAAGTTTATCTACGGCTCAAGCCTTGGCTGCTACACAAGTTGCCGCGGCAGCAGGTGCTGTTGCTTGGATATTGGCAGAAACTATTCATCAAGGAAAAGCAACAGTGTTAGGTTTTATAAGTGGTATTTTAGCAGGTTTGGTTGTAATTACTCCGGCTGCCGGCGTTGTTCAACCTTATGCTGCAATTATTCTTGGATTTTTTGCATCATTGGCAAGTTATATATTTGTGAGCAAAAAACATATTTTTAATTTAGATGATACGCTTGATGTTTTTGGTATTCATGGTATAGCGGCAATCGTAGGTGCCATTTTTCTTGT
>JALSLF010000464.1 GCA_026988445.1 Bacteroidales bacterium | reverse complement strand
TTAACTTTTTTCCCTGCTTCATTTACCTTAACTTGTTGTTCAAACACCAATTCTTGCGGAATTTTTATCGGGCTAAGATATTTCTTACAATGCGCTAATATTTTTTCTTTTAAAAGTTGAACATCATCCAAGCTATTAAATACAACAGTAGCTTTTATACGTTCGCCAAGAACCTCATCATCAACACCTTCAATTGTGCAGTCAATTACATCCTTAAAACTTACAATTACTTCTTCAATCTCTTTCGGACTAACACGCTCACCTCCCACTTTGATTATTTCTTTTTTTCGTGCTTTGATATAAAAATAGCCTTCTTCATCTTGTATGGCTAAATCACCGGTATAAAGTTTCCCATCTCTAATGGTTTGGGCAGTCATTTCATCATCATGATAATACCCTTTCATGATATTATCTCCTGATGCAACTATTTCACCAATTTCGCCAACAGAAGCAAGAGTACCGTCTTCTTTTAGCAGTTCAAGTGTTACTCCGGGAATGGCTTTGCCCAAGGAACCAAGTTTCTCAGGCAATTTTTCGGGCGGCAGATATGCCAATCGGGCGGTTGCTTCCGTTTGACCATACATCACCCAAAATTTCTTATCAGGAAAGCTTTCTAAAAATTCTTTAATAAAAACCGAATGAAGTTTACCTCCTGCCTGTGTAACATACCTTAAATCAGGAAAATTAGTTTTTTTAAAACTATCCGATTTGCGCAATAAAATTTGAAAATGACTGGGGACTCCCGAAAACCCCGTACATTTATACTTTTTCAGATTATTTATTACCGTACCAATAAACATAAATGTATTATTGAAAGCAACTGAACCGCCAACTTTTAAATGCGTATGCAACAATGATAAGCCATAACAATAGTAAAACGGTAAAACAATTAATATACGATCATTTTTAGTAAGTTGAAGATATTCAACAATTGATTTTGTGTTGGCAATCAAATTTTTATGACTCAACATCACTCCTTTCGGAAAAGCAGTAGAACCCGATGTGAAAATTATTTCGGCAGTTTGCTCTTTATCAAATCCTGATAAAATATATTCGGTAACATATTGCATGTGTATGGCTTTCTCAGCTTCATCCTCAGTAATAAGATTTAGCTTAAACGGTTCCAGATTTCTTACAAACTTTTTTTGCGAAAAGCATAAAACAGCTTGAGTTTCTTTTATAATATACTCTGTAAGTTCTGGTTTTGCCGCAGGATTTAGCGGCACACAAACATTCCCCGACTTAATAATTGATAAATATGCCAAAACAAAAAAATAGGAGTTCCCGCTATAAATAAGCATATTTTTTCCCGAACCAAATTCAGAATTTAAAAAAGCGGCAAGTTTTTCCACTTTTTCATACAAATCTTTATGAGTAATTTGCTCATTTTGATTTAAAATAAACAATTGCTCTGATGTTTTTGATTCGGAAAAGAAATAATCAACTGCATTCATGTTAATAATTTCTTATAGGTGACATTCTCAAATACTCGGTTGTTTTTTTCTTTCTCAGGAATGTTTTAAATACATTCTCCACTTCTTTTTCCGTTATATCTAAAGCAGGTGCTACTTCTGCCGGCTCATATCCATTTTCCCATGCATACCACAACAAATCCATCATCTCAAATGGCAATTGATAGAAAAATTCCTCTTGTGTTTGCTCTGCCGTATAAGTGTCGGTGGTGGGCGTGCGATCAATTATTTCTTGCGGAACTCCTAAATAGCTAGCTAATTCATATACTTGTGTTTTATATAAGTCTCCAATAGGCATCACATCCGCACCGCCATCACCATATTTTACAAAAAAGCCCTGTTCTACTTCATGTTTATTTGGAGTTCCAATTACAGCATAATGCATCGCCTCTGCATGATAGTAAAGCATCGACATACGGCTTCTTTGCTTGAAATTAGATGCTGCAACAATTTGCAAGTATTCTTTCATGGGCAGCATTTTGCTTTTTGATGTACCGTTTTCATCAATAATGGTTAATGAAAAAATTGCCGGCATATTTTGTTTTAAAATATTCTGACGAATTTCAATTTTTGATTTGTATGTTTCGGGATTGTATTCAGGAAAAACTCTTTTCATGGCTTCATCTCTGCGTCTATAACACCCAAAACCTTCAAGTGCTCCCGAAATGTTTTCAACAACAGTTTTTACACCAAACTTATCTGCCAGTTTTTTAGCCAGTATTTCACTATCCGAACTGGAATCTTTTTCGGGCAACATAACACCCAAAACATTTTCTTTTCCAAAAGCTCTAACTGCTAAAGCAAAACTTACGGAAGAGTCGATACCACCACTAATACCTACAATACCGCCTTTTCGCTGCAAATGTTCATAAACATCGCTTTTCAGTTTATTTACAATTCTGTTAACAGTTTGCTCTACACTTTCCAGTTTAATAATGTCTTTGCTGAATTTCTTTTTTTCTGTCATTGTTTTTAGTTTTATGGTTTATTGTTTTGTGCTATATATCATTAATAAGTCGGCACTCACCTAAATCGTTTGTTTTTATTTTTCCTTTTTTATTTTCAAATAAGTCTTTCAAAATAGTAGTAGAAATAATTGCCGTTAAAGCCATATTATCCACTTCCGAAGTTTTTTCTCCGCTTTTAAACTTATCTAACAACTTTTTGCTTAAACCGGGGTTAAACAGCCCGTTTTCTTTTAATTTTTTTTCGTCAAAAACCTCATTCATATAAACCGATGCCTGTTTTGTAAGAAAACTGTTTTGTATTGGCGCACGATACGCTTGTTTGCTCCGTTTTAATATTTCGTCAGGAATTCTTTTTTCTGCCATTTTTTTCATCAAATACTTTTCATTCAATCCATGCAGTTTGTATTCAGGATTAATTTTGGAACAAAACTCAATTAAGCGATGATCCAAAAAAGGGTAACGTCCTTCAATAGAATTAGCCATTCCCATTCGGTCTCCTTGTGATGATAATAGATAGCCGGACATAAAAATACTCATCTCCAACCATTGGGCTTTACCGAGATAATCATAATTATCAAACTTTCCGTTAATTTTATCAATAAGTTCATTAACAGGAGTGTATCCGTTCAGATTTTGGACTAAGTCATCAGAAAAATATTTTTTGATGTGATTCCCATTGTTCCATCGTAAAAGATGCGAATAAACCGGTGAATTAGTTTCTCCCAATTTATAAGCAAAAAAGAAACGCAAAGTTTGCGCACTGGCATTTTGTATTTGAGGAATATAGGGATACAACTTTTTCAATAAAAGAGGTCGTAGCTTGGATTTTGGCTCGCGCGCCCAAAAATGCCTGATTTTTGCCTCTTTAAAAATGTTGTAACCACCCAAAAGTTCATCGGCTCCCTCACCGGTTATTACCACTTTAATATTTTTTTCGCGTACTTTGCGCGATAAAGCATACATTGGTACAGGCGAGGTACGTAAAAGAGGCATTTCGCTATGCCAAACTACCTCTGGAAAAAGTTCGGCTATTTCCTCGTTTTTTATTTTAAAACCCGTGTGCTTGGTACCAAAATATCCGGAAGCTAAATCCTGATAATAGCTTTCATCATAATCCGCATCTTCAAAACCTATTGAAAATGTTTGCAACATATTGGGTACTACCTCACGTATCAAAGATGTACTTACCGTAGAGTCCAGACCACCACTTAAATAAGCTGCAACAGGGACATCAGCACGCAAACGAATTTTCACAGAGTCTTTTAAAATATGTTCAAATTCTTCTACTGCCTCTTCAAAACTTATATTATTATATTGGTTTTCAGCAGCAAACTCTAAATTCCAATAACTTTTTATTTCAAATTTATTCTTTGAATAAATCATATAGCTGCCCGGAGGCAACTGGAAAACATTTTCAAAAGCTGTATCAGGACTAATTGTTGTCCAAAAAGTAAATATTTGCGATAAAGATTTGGCTGACAGTTTTAAATTAATATCGGGATGCTGTAAAAATGCTTTTATTTCAGAAGCATAAAGTAACTCATTGTTATGCATTGTATAAAATAAAGGTCGAATACCCATCCTGTCTCTTGCTAAAATCAGTTCCTTTTTCCTTTTATCCCATATAGATATAGCAAACTGCCCATTCAGTTTTTTTAAAAAATCTATTCCATATTCTTCGTAAAGCAACACAATAACTTCCGTATCACTATGCGTTTTGAATGTGTAACCTTTATTTATTAATTCTTCGCGCAGTTCAACATAATTAAATACTTCACCGTTATAGGCAATCCAAATGTCTCCTTTTTGGTTGCTTAAAGGTTGTTGTCCGCTTTTAATATCAATAATACTCAGGCGTACACTTCCTAGCAAGGCTTCTTTTGCTTGATACATACCACATTCATCCGGTCCCCGGTAGCGAATACTGTCAAGCATCTTAAATAATGTTTTGGAATTTAATGCTTCATATGAATTAAACCTTGTACCACCCGATATACCACACATTTAAAAATAGTTTTAAGAATTAAGCCGATAGTTTTTCGGAAAGATATTTTACTATTGCATCTATTGATTCAAAGTTTTCAACGACCAATTCATCGTCACCGGGTTGCACTCCAAATTCTTCATCAATAAAGCTGATAAGTGCCATAAAGCCCATTGAGTCAAAAAGCCCCTCATCAAATATCAAGGTGTCATTTTTCACTTCCATACCGGGAGGAATACTCGCCGTATTTTTCACGTACTCTTTAATTTTTTCGGAAATCGAAACTTTTGTTATCGTTGTCATTGTTTTTAGTTTTAATTGGTTCAAAATATTAATATAACAAGGCGTAATAATTATATCTAAACCATAAAATTATAATAATTCAAATCGATAAACAATTGCTTTTAACGACTTGTGCATTATTTTTGTTTAATGTACATTTTTGTGTGATGAACGAATAATTTTGTAAGATTTTATATCTAAACATAAATACATATGAATATATAAATTTTAAAAAATTGTTAAGCAGATTAATTACCTTTTGTAAGGACTTCATGCATTTTTTTCATCAATATTAAAATAGAATTAATTACTTTTAAGAAAAATACCCTTAATCATTATAATATATTCCTTATTCTTCACTATTTTTGCATATAAACAATTAAAAACTTTTAAATACTATACTCTATGAAAATAGCAATGGTAGGAACCGGTTACGTAGGCTTAGTCTCAGGAACTTGTTTTTCAGAAACAGGTGTTGATGTAACCTGTATCGATATCGATGAAAAAAAAATCGAGAATCTCAAAAAAGGTATTGTTCCAATTTATGAACCCGGATTGGAAACAATGATAAAAAGAAATGTTGAAAAAAAACGTTTGAAATTTTCAACAAGTTTAAAAGAAGTATTAAACGATTGTGAGGTAGTTTTCAGTGCTGTTGGAACTCCACCCGACGAAGACGGAAGTGCTGATTTACAATATGTTCTGGCAGTTGCCAAAGAAGTTGGTCAAAACATGAACGATTATTTGGTTTTGGTTACCAAAAGTACGGTGCCTATTGGAACGGCAGAAAAGGTTCGTGCAGTTATCCAAGAAGAATTAAACAAAAGAGGAGTAGATATTCCATTTGATGTAGCCTCAAACCCAGAGTTTTTAAAAGAAGGCAGTGCAGTTACCGATTTTTTAAAACCCGATAGAATTGTTATTGGTGTAAACTCTGAGCGAGCTGAAAAAATCATGAAAAGATTATACAAACCATTCTTACTCAACAACCATCCAATCTTATTTATGGATATTCCATCGGCAGAATTAACCAAATATGCTGCTAATGCCATGTTGGCGACAAAAATCAGCTTCATGAACGATATAGCCAATCTGTGTGAAATTGTCGGAGCGGATGTAAATATGGTGCGTAAAGGTATTGGTTCTGACTCGCGTATTGGTCCTAAGTTTATTTATCCCGGTGCCGGTTATGGAGGTTCCTGTTTCCCTAAAGATGTTAAAGCATTGATTAAAACTTCGGATGAAAATAATTATTCATTGGATATACTTAAAGCTGTAGAAAGTGTTAATGATCGACAAAAATCGGTTATTTATGCAAAAATAGCCAAGCATTTTAACAATGATTTGAAAGGAAAAACCTTTGCACTTTGGGGACTGGCTTTTAAACCGAACACCGACGATATGCGCGAAGCACCTGCACTGGTTTTAATTGAGAAACTATTGGAAGCAGGCGCAAATGTTAAAGCTTATGACCCGGTAGCTATGGAAGAAGCTAAAAGAAGAGTTGGCGATAAAATTTATTATGCTCAAGACCAATACGATGCCTTGGTTGATGCTGATGCAATGATTTTAATCACCGAATGGAACGAGTTTAGAGTACTCAATTACAAAGTAATTGAAAAATTGCTTAATAATAAACTTATTTTCGATGGACGAAATATATACGAACCTGCTGAAATGAAAGATTTTGGCTTCACGTATTACAGTATCGGAAGAAAAACAATACTTCCATAATATTTTCTAGTGAGCAATATACAAATAATACCCTAATTTATGAAAAGAATATTAGTAACCGGAGGTGCCGGATTTATTGGTTCACATCTGTGCGAACGACTTTTAAACGAAGGTCATGATGTAATTTCATTAGACAATTATTTTACCGGCTCAAAAACCAACATAGTTCATTTACTGGATCATAAATATTTTGAAATAATAAGGCATGATGTAACCATGCCTTTTTATCTTGAGGTTGATGAAATATATAATTTGGCATGTCCTGCATCACCTATACATTATCAGCATAACGGCATTAAAACCATAAAAACATCGGTAATGGGTGCCATTAATGCACTGGGCTTAGCAAAACGGATTAAAGCAAAAATCTTGCAAGCATCTACCAGTGAAGTTTATGGCGACCCTACCATTCATCCGCAAACTGAATCTTACTGGGGAAATGTAAATCCCATTGGTGCCAGATCTTGTTATGACGAAGGAAAACGCTGTGCCGAAACATTATTTATGAATTATAAAGAGCAAAATTCGGTTAAAATTAAAATTATCCGTATTTTTAATACTTACGGACCACGAATGCACCCGAATGATGGGCGTGTGGTTTCCAACTTTATAGTTCAGGCTTTACGTAATGAGGACATAACTATTTACGGAACAGGAAACCAAACACGAAGTTTTCAATATGTAGATGATTTACTGGAAGGGATGATACGAATGATGAATACACCTGATGATTTTACGGGACCTGTTAATTTAGGTAATCCTAACGAGTTTACGATTAAAGAACTTGCCTTAAAAGTAATTGAACTCACAGGTTCTAAATCAAAGATTATATATTTACCCTTACCCGAAGATGATCCCGTTCAAAGACAACCTGATATTTCTTTGGCAAAAGAAAAATTAAATGCTTGGGAACCTAAAATTCAATTGGAAGAAGGTTTATTGAACACCATTGAATATTTTAAAAAAATTTTAGAACTTTGACAGTATTAATTAAATGAATGTATTAGTAAGCGGAGCAAACGGACAATTAGGAAAAGAACTTGAATATCTTTTCAGAAATCATGAAGATTTAATATTTTACGGAACAGATATAGATACACTTGACATTACGGATAAAGAAGCAGTTAAAAAATACATTTCTGAAAATCAAATTGATTTTATCGTAAACAGTGCTGCTTATACTGCCGTTGATATGGCAGAAGATGAGCCGGAAAAAGCCTATAGTGTAAATTCTGATGCCGTAGGAATATTAGCAGAAATTGCAGATATTCAATGCATCGGGTTTATTACAATTTCTACCGACTATGTTTTTAACGGACGCTTTTTTAAACCGATTAATGAAAAACAAAGTCCAAATCCGGTTTCGGTTTACGGCAAAAGTAAATATGAGGGTGAAAAAAAAGCTATATTAAAAAATACATTCAGTATTATTATACGCACATCATGGCTTTACTCTCCTCATGGTAAAAATTTTGCCAAAACCATATTATCACTTTCGCAGGAGCGAGATGAATTAAATGTAGTTTTTGACCAAGTTGGAACACCCACTTCTGCAAGAGATTTAGCACAAGCCATTATTGAAATACTATTACAAAGCCGCGAAGATTTCCGGAAATATTCCGGTATTTATCATTTTTCGAACGAAGGAGTATGCAGTTGGTATGATTTTGCTTTTGAAATTGTCCGCTTAGCAGGAAATAATTGTAAAATCACCCCTGTTTCATCAGATGAATTCCCAACAAAAGCCGAAAGACCGTATTACAGTGTTTTAGACAAAAGCAAGATTAAAAAAACATTTAATATTAAAATTCCACACTGGACAGAGAGTATAGCAATTTGCATTAAGGAGTTACAAAATTAGTTTTCCAATAATACATCTTTAATCAATAAAAATAAAGCCTTCATGGAATGATATTTGTTATTTATTTAAAAAAAACGAACATTTATCAAATTTTATTGAATATATTTTTATTACTTTGTAGCACTAATTAAGAAATTTCTTAAGCTTATGCTCAGTCCTATAAGCAATTTGATAGAATCATTTACTATTCATCTACAAAATAGTTACATAGAGCTTTTCGGGCATCAAAAGCTAAACTATTTAATAGTATTGAATACGCTTAGCGAGCAAGCCTTACAGACTATAGCATTGAGCAATGCACCCTATCACGATGTACACCACACAATGATGGTTGCCGAAGTTGGTAGAGAAATTTTAAAATCAAAAATGCTTTGTGAAAATAAGCTCAACGAGTATGAGTGGACACATTTTATGATTGCTGCATTGTATCATGATATAGGCTATATCAGAGGACTATGCGCAGGTGATAAAGAAGGAGAGTACATTAAAAACCAGATGGGAGAAACGGTAAAAATTTCAATTCAGGCTACCGATGCAATATTGGCTCCTTATCATGTGGACAGAGCAAAAGTATTTGCAAAAAAAGCACTTAGCCGATTTGATTTTATAGATGTTTCTTATATTGAACAGCTTATTGAACGCACACGTTTCCCCGTTCCTCACAAAAGTGAATACAGAATTACAAATGACATGCCCGGTTTATTACGTGCAGCAGACCTAATTGGCCAATTAGCAGATATTCATTACCTTATAAAAAGCGATGATTTATATCAAGAATTAAAAGAAAACGGAGCAGCTGACAGGTTTGGCTATTTGGAAAGCAAAGATATAAAAAGCAAACTTCCTGATTTCTTCAACTCCAATGTAAGACCCTATATAAACGATGCATTAAGTTATCTTAGAAAAACAAAATCAGGACAAGAATGGGTGCATAATTTATTTTCTAACATTGAAAGAGTTAATTATAGATAAAAGCTATAATTAGTATAGTGGTGTACCGGTTATTGGTAATTGGTATATTCGTGTATTCGTATAGAAGATAAATTAATATACCAATTAACTAGTACACCAGCTATCAATCCCAACATGCTTGACATGAAAATAGCTAATTATTTCTCATTTATGTAAATAGATTCTTGATATATTAATTGTTTTGCGTAAATTTATAGTATAATCCTAAAATTTCTATCATGAAACTTAATAAACCATTACTAATTTTTGTTTTTTATATTTTATACACAACACAAGCAAGTTCACAAGATATTATCAAATTAAATAATGGTAAAGAGTACAAATGTGATATCTATGAAATAAAACCCGATACTATATACTTTAGCCTTGAATTTAATGGCAATATTAGTAAAACACACATATTAAGAAGTGATGTTGCTTTTTTTTCAATTAAGCAAATTGAAAAACTCAAAAATGATTACGATACTGCTGCCTATTACTCGGTAATTATGAACGATGGCTCTACTTTAAAAGGAAAAGTTATATCTTTTGATGAAAGTTCGATATTGATTTCAGATAATAATTTGGGAGCTATAAATATTAAAGCCGAAAAAATTAAAAGTATTGAAAAGGAAAATCCCAATGCATTTTTAAAAATTGAACTTAATGACGGGAATGTATTAAATGGGAAAATTATTGAACGAAAAGCTAATGTGTTGGTTTTCAAAACAGATAATCTTGGAGTTTTGGACATCCCTACCAAGAATATCAAAAAGATTACTGAAATTGATAAAACAAATATGAAAAATGGCGAATACTGGTTTCCCAATCCAAATAGTTCCAGGTACTTTTTTAGTCCCAGCGGAATAAGCCTAAAAAAAGGAGAAGGTTATTATCAGAATATTTATATAGGCTATAATTCTGTAAGTTATGGAGTTACGGATTATTTCACGATTGGAGGCGGAGTTATTTTACCAATAGCAGCCTTTATTACACCTAAAGTATCGTTTAAAATTGCTCCTAAATTTTATATGGGAGCAGGAACTCTTTTAGGAATTGCTCCCGACAACACAGTTATCGGTATTGCCTACGGAATAGCCACTTATGGCTCTATTGAACATAATATAACTTTGGGTAGTGGTTTTGGATTTTACGATGATACATTCCAAGAAAAACCTATAATTACCTTGGCTGCAATGACAAGGGTTTCTAAACGCATATCTTTGGTTACTGAAAACTGGATGGTGCCTTATTCTGATTATGAATACGTAAATGGGCA
>JALSLF010000463.1 GCA_026988445.1 Bacteroidales bacterium | reverse complement strand
CATCAAAATTTCCGTCAATTATATTTTGCATAGTATAATTAGGGTCAGGTCCTCCTTCATCAAAATTTGTTCGAGGCATTAACCGGATAAAAGGAATTTTACCTGAATTTTTAATAATATCAACTTCTGTTTTAGGAAATTGAATATCATGATACCAATTATTTGAAAAATATGCCCAAATAATGTTCTTTTTAGCTAGTGCTTCAAAAGATAATACACGGTCACGCCCAACGATGTCTTCGGTTCCACCAAAATCAGGAAAAGCAGAATGATAGATGCCTGTTTCGGCTTCAATCAATTTATTATTTAAAAAAACTGCCGAATTTGAAAGGAATAATGAATCGGCAATTCCTGTTCTGTATGCCTCCAAACTTTCAGGCGATGAATCAATACGCAACAAAGAATTATCAAAATTTTCGTGCCACCAAGAAATAGCTTTAATTTTAGGATATTTATTTGATTTTAAAGTATTAAAAGCCTGCTCTATCCATTTTGCTTTTTTTAATGTGTCGGTATCATTTTTATCACAAAAAGAAAATGTCATTAGTAATGACAATATTATCAGTAATTTAGTCATATTGTATATTTTTTTCTAAAAATAAATAATTCCCTTTTGCATCAACATTAATTTTCAGCTCTTTATGCTCTTTCTCAAATTTATCATAGCCGGATTTTAAATTTGACCAAAAAGAAATTAGATCTTTATTATTAGCATACTTTTTTGAATAAATTTCAAGGTTTTGTGTAGTCATTTTAAATGGGAAAATATAAACAGGTATTCTATTTTGTCCGTTGTTTCTTGCGTAAACCGCATACAAATATATTTCTTTTATTTTATCATTAGTCATTGGCATACAACCAATTGTAACACAATCGCCGTGAATGAATATATCTCCGCCTTTATCTGCGGCTTTGCTTTTCTTTATATCCGATGCATTAGGATAGTTCAAACCCAAGGAAAGGTAAAAACTACTGTATGGATTATACCGGTTTATATAATAAAACCCTTCGGGAACTTGCATATCTCCTTGTGCTCTTTTGGGGCCTAATGAACCTGATTTTGCACAAATATTATAGGAAGAAATTTTCTTATATTCGGTGGTAGTTTTTTTCTTTGCATAAATTTCCAACTTATCTTCTGCTTTAAAAACAAGGATAAGAATATTTAACTCACCGGTTTTAATATGATTTTTTTTAAGATTTGCTTTTATCAGCGAATCTTTTTCGTTTATAGCCGTTCTTACTCTACTGTATTGTTTTTGTTTTTGCAAAAAACTTGTTTGAGCGGGCAAAAATGAATGAGTAAAAAATAAAATCAATATTAAAACATGCTTCATAATCATAAACATTAGCTTTGACAAAGCCAAAATTGACTTTGCCAAAGTATTTAAGGTAATATTTAACATGTTTTGCCATAATTTTGATACTTCGCAAACCAAAATCCCGCCAAAACAAGCCTGCTTTTTAACTTTTTGCCCAAGCTAAAGCATGGGGCTATTGATAATCAATCAAATAAACCTACTGAGTAGTAAGCTTTATTTTATATTAGCTAATACATCTGCCAATAAATCCCAAAATTTTTGAACACTGGGAATATGCATGCGCTCATCAGGCGAATGTGCTCCTTTTATAGTAGGACCAAACGAAATCATATCTAAATAAGGATATTTAGTTAAAAATAAACCACATTCTAAACCTGCATGAATAGCCAGCACTTCCGGTTCTTTATCAAATAAACGCTTATAGGACTCTTTTGTTGCTTTTAAAATTTCAGAATCAAGTTTTGGAGTCCAACCCGGGTATCCGTCAGAGTGTGTAACTTTAGCGTTTGCCAGTTCAAATACCGAACGAACCATAGCAGCAACATCGGTCAAAGCCGTATCCACCGAACTTCTTTGGCTTGTACCGATAATTATTTTATTATCTTCAAACTTTACTGAAGCTAAATTTGTGGATGTTTCTACCAAGTCTTCAATAGTTTGACTCATAGAAATTACTCCATGAGGACAAGCATAAAGTGCTCTAATAAGTTTATGTTGTGTATTACTGTCCATTGCAAAGCCCGGGTGCTCAACGGTTGTCATATCCAATTTTAGGTTTGGCTCTGTATGTGCAAATTCATTTTGAATTTCATTTGTATAGATATTCAAATTCAAACGTATTTGTTCTTTATCATGCTGTTTTACAGATATTATTGCAAATGCTTCGCGTGCAATAGCGTTTCTAAGATTTCCACCTTTAAATTCAGAAAGTTTAAAATCTACTTTTTCAGACAATCTCCACAAAAAGCGGTTTAAAATTTTATTGGCATTGCCCAATCCTTTTTCAATATCATCACCTGAATGACCACCTTTTAAGCCACTAACGGTAATTTTGCAAGAATACCATGATTCAGGAATATTTTCTTTTTCATATTCCATTTCAACAGTTGTGTCCATTCCGCCGGCACAGCCAATGTATAGTTCGCCTTCGTCTTCAGAATCTAAATTAATTAAAATTTTTCCTTTCAAAAAACCGGGTTGTAAACCAAATGCGCCGGTCATACCCGTTTCTTCATCAGAAGTAAAAAGGCATTCCAAAGCAGGATGTTTCAAATCATCGGATGCTAAAACAGCAAGTGCTGCCGCAACACCAATCCCATCATCACCACCAAGTGTGGTACCTTTTGCTTTCACCCAATCGCCATCAATATAGGTTTGTATGGGGTCTGTATCAAAATTAAAATCTACATCGCTGTTTTTTTCGCAAACCATATCGCTATGACTTTGTAAAATAACCGGTGTTGCATTTTCCATCCCCTGAGTTGCAGGTTTTCGTATTACAACATTTCCCGCATCGTCTTTTTCCGCTTCGAATTGATGTTTTTGAGCAAAATCAAGCAAATATTCAATTATTTTTTCTTCTTTTTTTGAAGGGCGCGGAATTTTAGTGACTTCGTCAAAATATTTCCATACTAATTCCGGCTTCAATTTACTGATATTATTCATTTTATATATTATTTATAGGTTTGTAAATGAAACTATTATAAAATTCAAAGGTAAATTTAATAATTATATTTTTCAATAATTCAAGGAACAAGTTTTTCTGTTTTACGTAAAATATAAAAAGAAGTAATTCTTTGAATTATAATTTATTATTTTTATGCAAAATTTTTATTATGAAAAAACTTATACTACTAATTGTTACCTTGGCTATGATAAGTACATCATATGCACAAGTATGGCTAAATAATCTGCCAAAAAATAAATCTTCCAAAGAACTTAGCTTTTATGATTATCAAAAAGCGTTTTATAATTATTGGAAACCGTTTAATGTTAAAAGGGGCTATTACTATGAAAATGGTAATAAAATAAAAGCAGCAGGATGGAAACAGTTTAAACGCTGGGAATGGGACATGGAAGGGCAAATAGATAAGAAAAGCGGTAAATTACCCGCCAAAAGTGCTCAAACTGTTTACACAGAATATAAAAAAAATCATTCACAACTAAAAAATACTAATGCAGCAAACTGGATATCATTAGGAACCAACAGTTCAAGCGGTGGTTATGCAGGAGTTGGCAGAATTAATTGTATTGCATTTCATCCCACAGATAATAATACGTATTGGGTAGGTGCGCCTGCAGGCGGACTTTGGCTTACAACAGACAATGGTGCTTCATGGACTTGCCTAACAGACAATAATGCGGTTTTAGGTGTTTCGGACATTGTAATACCTTCTGATTTTGTTACTTCCAATACAATATATATCGCAACCGGAGATAAAGACGGCTGGGACAATAAAAGTGTTGGAGTATTAAAATCAACCGATGGCGGTACTACATGGAACAATACCGGTTTAAGTTTTGTACTTTCAGATTATGAAATGGTTAACAGACTATTAATTGATCCGGGAAATAATAACAAGTTAATTGCAGCTACTTCAGCTGGTGTATATAAAACTACTGATGCGGGCATTAATTGGAGCAAAATCAGTACTTATAATTTTATTGATATGGAATATAAGCCGGGAAACTTTACAACACTCTATGCTTCAAGCAAGAATGGCACTATATATATTTCTACCGATGAAGGAATAAACTGGACAGAGGCTTTGAATGAAGCAAATGCAAGTAGAATTGAGTTGGCAGTAAGTTCAGCTAAAGATACTATTGTCTATGCTGTTGCAGCAGACGGAGATGGCGGCTTGTTTGGAGTTTTTAAATCGGAAGATTCAGGTGCAAGTTATACAAAAATATTGGGAGATACTTTAAATATATTAGGTTATGAAGCAGATGGCAGTGGTACCGGCGGGCAAGGATGGTATGATTTAGCAATGGCTAGTTCGCCTAATAATGCTAATGTTGTTTTAGTTGGCGGTGTAAATACATGGCGCTCTACTGATGGAGGAATTAACTGGCAAATTATAAATCATTGGTGGGGCGATGGTGTTCAGGCTGTGCACGCCGATAAACATAAGCTAAAATACAGACCTAACGGGGATTTATTTGAAACCAATGATGGAGGTGTTTATATATCTGTAAATGATGGAAATGACTGGACAGATAAAACAAACGGTATGGTAATTAGT
Organism: Bacteroidales bacterium; assembly: GCA_026988445.1. Classification (GTDB taxonomy): domain Bacteria; phylum Bacteroidota; class Bacteroidia; order Bacteroidales; family NBLH01; genus NBLH01. Next base: position 6,012 of record JALSLF010000463.1, on the reverse strand, counting down.
CAGATGTATAAATTAGGCGTTTCGCAAACAGAAGCTAGTGCAATAATAGCCGGTTTACAAGATAACGGTAGTAAATTATTACACACGGATAGCCAATGGTATGATGTTAAAGGTGGAGATGGAATGGAATGTATCATTGATTATTCTAATTATCAAATCCAATACGCTACTTATGTGAATGGTCAGATAGACAGAACTTTAAATGCTTGGAATTCAAAAATAGACATAAGTCAAAATATTGGAGACGGAACTTTGGAAGGGGCTTGGGTGACACCTTATATTATGGACCCGGATGATCCGAATACTTTATATGTCGGATATGCAGATGTATGGAAAACAACCGATAAAGGTGATACTTTTGAAAAAATTTCCTCGATAAACTCGTATAATAATATACGTTCAATGGCAATAGCACCTTCAAATAACCAAGTTCTATATGTATCAGACTATGATAATATTTGGAAAACAACTAATGGGGGGACATCATGGTCAAATATTAGCGGTGATTTACCTACAACCAATTCATCTATAAAAAATATTGCCGTAAAATTTGATGACCCAAATACACTTTGGGTTGTTTTTAGCAAATACAACCAAGATGGTGTTTATGAATCAACAGATGGAGGAGCAAGTTGGACAAATATTTCAACCGGACTACCCGAATTACCCGTATATTCAATTGTACAAAACAAACAAAGCGATGGTGAAGTACATTTATACGCAGGAACCGAATTAGGCGTATATTTTAAAAAAGGGAGTGCCGATTGGATTGCTTACAATACCGGCTTGCCTAATGTAAAAATCGGTGAACTGGAAATATATTACGATAATAATGATTTTTCAAAAAGTAAATTGCGTGCCGCAACCTACGGACGTGGTTTATGGGAAACATTTCTTGAAGCATCTTCATCAAACGGATTAATTTTTGAAAAAGCAGAAACCAACAATACAGGTGATTTAATTGAAGTCCAATTTAATCTAGCATTGAATAGTCCAACAGGAAAACATACTGAATTTATTGTAAATAATGGTGCCGATATTCAACCGGATTCGGCGTATTTGAAAGATGGAGATGCTAGTATAGTTATTTTACATTTACCCACAAACATTTCTTCTGCTGATACAGTTACCGTATCTTATACACAAGGTACAATTGAATCAAACAACAATATTTTGTTATCAGATTTTACAAATAAGCCGGTAAACAATTTAGTAGGAACAGGAACTGCTACCTTTATTGCACAAAATAAAGAAGAAAATATTCAAAACATGACCATTTATCCAAATCCAAATTCGGGTTCTTTTACCATTCGGTTTGGAAAAGATTTTATTGGAAAAACATATGTAAGCGTTTATAATATTCAAGGTAAAATAATTTATTCTAAACAGTTTGATAATATTTCTAAAAATCATGAATTAGCTGTTCAAATTGAGCAAGCTGATAAAGGTGTATATAAATTGGTTATTGAAAACGAAAATGAACGTTTTCAGAAATCAATCTTAATACAATAAAGTTAGGCAAAGTAAAATTGTCAGCTTTAAAAAAAATCTGGATAAGGCATAAATAAATGCTTTTTCCAGATTTTTTATGATATTTGTAACTCTAATCCATAAAATAATCAATTATGAAAACAATTCTTGCAACAGGAGTATTATTCGCCTTTATATCCATAATAATGAGCGCATTATCGAGTCATGCACTTAGAGATATTTTAAACGAAAACAGTGCAACAAATAATTTTGCTTTAGCAAATCAATTTATGATGTATCATGCACTGGCTTTAATACTAATTGCTATTTTATATCATTTATTTCCGGATATTAATTTTAATTATGTGGCTTATGCATTTATTGCCGGAAGTATTATGTTTCAAGGAATATTGTATTTAAAAAGTTTTTATCCGGAAAGCAAATTAGGATTTTTTAACCCGATTGGAGGCACTATTTTAATGCTGGGCTGGTTGTATTTTTTATATCTTGTTATAAAAGAAGTGAAATCTATATAAGCAGATGTTGTATAATATACATTTTTTTTTACGAAAAAAGCCTATAAAATATTTTATGATTTAAAAATATAGTATTTTTGATACTTTAAAAAGAAAACTAAATCTATATTAATATGGCAAAAAGAACTATTGTAGCAATGCCCGGCGATGGCATAGGCAAAGCGGTGCTTGATGAAGCAATACGCGTATTGGAAGCAGCCGGTTTTGAAGCAGATTATGTTGAAGGTGATATTGGTTGGGAGTTTTGGCGCAAAGAAGGAAATCCTTTACCAGAACGCACTATTAAACTATTAAAAGAACATAAAATCGGGCTTTTTGGAGCAATTACCTCAAAACCTAAAGATGAAGCTTTTGAAGAACTTGCTCCTGAGCTTAAAGAAAAAGGCTTGGTATATTCTAGTCCGATTGTAGGTTTACGCCAACATTTTGGTTTGGATATTTGTGCACGTCCGTGTAAAACATACAAAGGTAATCCTTTAAATTTTATTCGCAGAGGCAAAGGAAACACTATTGAGGAACCGGAGGTGGATGTGGTAATATTCCGCCAGAATACAGAAGGTCTTTATGGTGGTGTAGAATGGTCAAACCCTGATGAACAAGTCTATGACGCTTTAATGACTCATCCTAAATTTAAGAAAAATTTTGGTCATGTACCCAAAGAAGAAATATCTGTTTCTACACGTATATTTACTAAAAAAGCTACTGAGCGTATATTACGTGCAGCTTTTAATCATGCTAAAAAATACGGGTACAAATCAGTTACACTGTGCGAAAAGCCAAATGTGATACGTGAAACATCCGGTATGATGTACAAAATGGCTTTACAGATTCAAAAGGCGGATTTTCCGGAAATAGAACTTTGGAATACTAATATTGATGCTCAAATGATGTGGCTTACTAAAAATCCGGAGGATTACGGAGTAATTGTTGCCGGAAATATGTTTGGCGATATTGTATCGGATGGTTTTGCCGGATTAATCGGTGGCTTAGGTTTTGCATGCAGTGCACAATATAATCCTGATAGCGGTATAGCTGTTTTTGAACCTACACATGGTTCAGCACCTAAATATGCCGATTATGAAACATCAATTGTAAATCCGATAGCAATGATAGAATCGGCTTGCATGATGCTGGATTTTATTGACGAGAATGAAATTGCCAAAAAAATTCGCAATGCAGTAGCCGATGTAATTGCAGAAGGTAAAGTTCGTACATACGACATGTTAAAAATGCGCGGAAAACCTGATGTAATTAATCAAGGAGCAGCATCAACAAAACAAATGGCAGATGCAATTATTGCAAAATTGTAAAGTTTATTTAACCAAAATACATTAAAAAATAGTGCTTTTAGAAAAAAGCACTATTTTTTTTAGAAAAAGTTTAAAAAAACAAAATATAATTAATATATTTGTAGTAAAATTACAAAAATTATAAATACAGTATAAAAAATAACATTTCTATTTACAAAAATAATTTCTTTTTTAAGTTAGAATAAAATGATTATTGAGTTTAAGGTTAAAAATTATTTATCTTTCAAAGAAGAACAAACGCTAAGCTTTGAAGCAAGCCAAGATAAATACATGCAGGATTATCATTGCATTGATTTAGCAAACGGAGAGCGCTTATTACGAATTGCCATGGTTTATGGAGCCAATGCATCAGGTAAAACCAATTTGTTATTAGCATTGGATTTTTTAAAAAATATTACTACTCAGTCCTTAGATAGAGAAAGTAAAACCGGCTTTGTTCCTTTTCAATTTGATGCTGAAACACGAAATAATCCGGGCTATTTTGAAATAACACTATTTATCAATAATACAAAATATATTTACTCTGTTCGTTTAGATGATCGAACTATTTATGATGAGAAATTGTATTTTTATCCGGGTACGCAACCGGCATTAGTATTTCACAGGCAATATAATCCTAAAATAAATGATTATACTTTAAAATCAGGGAGTAGAATAAATATTGATTCTGTAGAACTTTCAGTATTAAAATCTAATACCTTAAACAATATGACAATTGTTGCGGGTTTTAAAAAAACAAACATACACTTTCCTGAACTACAAACAGTTTATGAATGGTTTGAGCATGGTATTGCTCCAATAATTCGTCCGTGGAATAATCTTTACAGAAATGTTATTGATAAAATTGAGAATCAAGAAAAGGGTTTTAAAGAATTTATAATAGAAAATTTAGAAATTGCTGATTTTAAAATAAAAAATATTGATATAGAATTAGAGGATAGCGGAAATGATATAAATAATACCACTTATGGCAATGAAGTTCAAGAAAATTATGCGCGTTATTTCAAACGCAAAGTGGTTTTTACCCATGAAATAGAAGGAGTAAACAATAGTTTATCGGTAGATTTTGAATCGTCAGGGACTTTGCGCTATCTTGGTTTAATTGGTGAATTAAAAAAATCTTTACAAGATACTATGGTTTTAAATATTGATGAATTGGAAAACTCTTTGCACCCTGATTTGGTAAATCATTTTATTAACAGCTTTTTGTATTATTCAAAAAAAGAAAACAGCAAATCGCAATTTATTTTTACAACACACAATATAAATTTACTTTCAGAAGATTTTGTACGAAAAGATATAGTATGGTTTACCGAAAAGGATGATACGGGCAGTTCAAACCTATATTCATTAGATGATTTTAATATTCGCAAAAATTTATCTTTTTTAAATGCTTATAAAGCCGGGAAGTTTGGTGCTGTTCCTAATTTAGGTATTTTGTAATATGGCAAGAATAAAGAAAAGAAAGGAAAGCCGTTTAGCGATTGCTGTTTTGGGTGAAGGAATCACGGAAAGAGCATATTTTAAATCTTTAAAAAAACACAAAAAATTGTCTTTTAAATTTAAACCTGAAATCCCTAAGCATTCTGATATAAACAATATTGTTGATAAAGCTAAGGATTTAAGTACGGTATATGATATGGTGTTTTGTATCATAGATTTGGATAGGATATTAGCAAATAAAAAAGAGAAAAACTTATACTACCGGCTTAAAGCTCAGAACAAACAAATAAATTTTATTGAACACAATCCTTGTTTTGAAATTTGGTTATTATTGCATTTTGAGTATTCAAGTCGTGAATATTTATCTTGTAATCAACTAATTAAATATTTAAAGAAATATGTTAGCGATTATCAAAAATCTGATAACTATTTAGAAAAAAAAGATTTATATTTTTATTTACAAGATAAATTAACAATTGCTTATACACACGCTTTACGTTTAAGAAAAGAATCTTGCCAAAGTAAATGTGATATGCATAAGCTTATTGAGGTATTTGAAAAAATAAACAAAAATAATTTGTAAAATTTTCTTATTTTTGAAGCTGAAACATTAAAACCAAACTGTATTATGACAAAAGATGTAGAAAAATTATGGGGCGAAGAGCTTGCCTGGATAAAAGACAATGATTTACGGAACAAAACAGCTAAAACTTGGGAGCTGGCTTTAGAAAAAAGCGTACTCTCGGCTGATGATTTAAACAAAATACCTTTTACTTTGCTGGTTCCTGACTTAAAAGTATCGTTTATGGCACACAAACGCTCTGTGGTGCATATAGCAAAAGACTCCGGCGAACAAATGAATAAGTTTTTCGGTAATGATTTGCCGGTAAATATGGACATACTCATTTCGGGTGCTATTTTAGCCGATGTAGGTAAATTACTTGAATATGTTAAAGACGAAAACGGCAAAGCCGTTCAAGGTGCATACGGAAAATATTTGCGCCATCCGTATTCGGGTGTTTCCTTGGCGGAGCAGTGCAATGTGCCGGCAGAAGTTTGCCATATTATAGCGGCTCATGCCAAAGAAGGCGATTTGGTAAAACGCAGTACCGAAGCATACATAGTGCATCATGCAGACTTTATGACTTTTTTACCTTTTAAGAGTAGGCTACAAGTTTAATTACACATTTTTTTGTAATTTTGAAGCCACAGAAAATATAACCTAAATTGAGCGATTATCTACTTCAATAAGC
>JALSLF010000462.1 GCA_026988445.1 Bacteroidales bacterium | reverse complement strand
CGGGAGCACTTAAACCGGCAAGCATGCGTAAAATAGTAGTTTTTCCTGCGCCTGATTTTCCGAATATGCAAATAATTTCCCCTTTATCCATGCTAAAGTCCACATCCAATAACAATTTGCCCGATGCGGCTTGAAGTCTTTTATGTAAAGAAAAGTTCAGGAACATAGTTCTAATAACATTGTAGCTCATCCTACCGAAAAATAATTCCGGCAGAATGAGATGATGATACACACCTGTTAATATGAATTACAGATTCTTTAATAAGCCGGTACGTTCATTAAACTCAGTGATTAGTTCATCCCAACGCGCTACCTGATGAAACATAGTATCCCAAACTGTACGGTCGTACCATAATGCTTCCAAGTCATGAATATCCTTTGCTTGCTGCTCAACCCAAGTAAAATACTTCAAATTATGAATGGCACGCCGATCTTGATAATTCAATTCGCGCATATTATCAGTTACTTGTCCTGCAAGACATTTTTCATAATCTTTGGCAGCTTGCAGTTCAGTATAGTTACCACGCTCTTCACGCAATTCATCAATACGTGAAATGTACATTGCCGAAGAATCCGTTGCAACGGTAAAAACAATATCTTCATCTGTCATTTCAAAATATTTGGCTGTTTTTATTGCCGATAACAGATTGCCGATACTTGAAATCCCAAGCAATGGTAAATTCTTTATGGTTTCATCATCTACACCTAAAGTTCTCAAATATTTATGTCCTTCTTCTTCGTTAAACAAACGTAACAGGCGCATAGTATCCTCATCGTCAATAGCTGTAACTGCATCGGTGTTTTTTACATTATGTATCCAAGGAATGTGCTTATCGCCAATGCCCTCGATACGGTGTGCACCAAAACCGTTACGTAAAATGGTAGGACATTGCAAGGCTTCGGAGGCAACAACTTTTAAGAAAGGAAATTTTGTACGCAAATAATCACCTGCAGCAATTGTACCCGCCGAGCCTGTGGCCGAAACATAGGCTGCAAGATTACTTTTATCGGTTTTTACCAAATCAAATATTTCTTCAATGGCACTTCCGGTAATATTATAATGCCATGCAGCATTACCAAACTCATCAAATTGATTAAAAATTACCACATCATCGCGAGTACGGCGTAATTCCCAGCATTTATCATAAATTTCTTTCACATTCGATTCACTTCCGGGCGTAGCTATTACCGTAGCCTTGGCTTCATCGCGCAACCATTCAAAACGCTCACGGCTCATTTCTTCGGGTAGAATAGCAATAGCTTCGGTATCCATAATTTTAGAGTCAAAAGCTCCACCACGGCAATAGTTCCCTGTAGAGGGCCATACTGCTTTGTGATAATCGGGGTCAAATTCGCCGGTAATTATGCGCGGTGCCAAACATCCGTAGGCAGCACCAACTTTATGTGCTCCGGTTGGGAACCATTTCCCTACCATCAACACAATTCGAGCATCCACTCCGGTAATTTCCTTAGGCAATTCAATATAATTGGGTTTGCCGAATAATCCGCCAAAATCCTTCGGCTCGTTTTTCCAAGTAATGCGGAACAAGTTTAATGGATGAAAATCCCAAAGGCTGATATTTTTTAATTGCTCTTTAATTTTTCCGGGAATTAAATCCGGATTTTTTTGTTGGGCAAATGTGGGTAATATAATGCCTTTCTCGCGATAACGCTTCACAGCATTTTCCAATGCTTTTTCATTGGTAATTCTATCAATGGGTTTTATCATAATAAAAAATTTAAAATTAAGTAAACCATAAATCTGTAATAGGTTATGTAAAGCAATTACAGATTTAGGTTTCGTATATTATTTCCGTTTTCTTAAATTCAACTCTTGGGCAAAATCTTTTTCCAAAAATTCAAATTTACCCTGTATTCCTTTTTCTTTAAGCTCTTTATCATATTGTCGTAAATCTTTACGCATTACTTTTGCACTGATTGTTTTCGGGAATTCATCCATAAATTCAATAGATCTCGGACGTTTATATGGTGCCATATTATCACGAATAAAACGGAATAAATCCAGTGCCGTTTGCTTGTTTGCATAAAAATCAGGTTTTAAAACAATAAATGCCTTGGGTACAATCCGGTCTCTATCATCTACTGTCGGGATAACTCCAACTTCCATAACCGCCTGATGTTCCATAATTTCACTTTCAACCTCAAAAGGACTAATTCGGTAATCCAAACTTTTAAACACATCATCCACACGCCCTATAAAATGAATAAAACCGTCCTCGTCCATATAAGCAGTATCACCGGTAAGGTACCAACCGCCTTTAAATATTTCTTTATTTTTATCGGGGTCATCATAGCCGGTAAGTAAACCTAATGGTTTAACCGGATATATCGCAACCGCAATTTGTCCGTCTTCCCCTCTTTTTACTTCATCAAGTTTTTCATCTAAAATTTGAATTTCATAGCCGGGCGATACTTTTCCCATTGAACCATCCGGCACTTTCATACCCTTAGGGGTAAAAATCAAGCCGGTAGTTTCTGTTTGCCCATATCCTTCGCGCAATTGTAAACCGGTAAGTTCTTCTACTTTTTTAGATATTTCGGGATTTAATGGTTCTCCGGCACTTACAATTTTCTTCAAATTAAATTTATATTTATTAAAATCTTTTAAAACAAATAGTTTCCAAACACTTAAAGGTGCACAAAGACTGGTAATTTTGTATTTTTCGATAAACTCAAGCGTTTTATCAGGGTCAAAAGCAGAATAGTTAAATGTAAATATAGTTGCTCCGGCATTCCAGGGTGCCAAAAAACTACTCCATGCAAATTTTGCCCAACCCGGTGAACTGATGTTGTAATGAACATCATCTTCTTTTAAATCGAGCCAATACATGGTCGTGAGATGACCTACCGGATAATGATAAGGATGCATAACCAATTTGGGCTGCGAAGTAGTGCCTGAAGTAAAAAACAGGAATAAATTATCGGTTGAATAAGTAATAAAGCTAGGTTCATGTTCCTTCGGATAATTTTTGCTTTCTTCAAAATCGGTCCAACAAGGAATAAACTCTTTCTCTTCACAATCGCACTTATGGGCAATTTGACGAACACAAACCAATGCTTTAAGACCTTTTAGCACTTCACCTGCTTGATCAACTCTTTCCCGAAATTTATTATGAACAATAACAAATTTCACATTACCACGCTCTATTCGATCACTTATATCTGTCGGAGATAGCAAAGTGGATGCAGGAATTATAGAACCTCCCATTTTCATTATCCCCAAAAAAAGCTCAAAAATCTCAACCGAAGTATCCATCATCATAAGTACCCGATCACCCTTTTGCATTCCTAAATCACTTAAAAAATTGGCTACTTGATTGGAACGTTTCATCATTTCATCATAACTTACCGTAATTTCATTTCCTTCGGTATCGGCATAAATCAGTGCCGGTTTTGTGTTTCCTGCGGCAATTTTATCAAAATAATCCGTAGCCCAATTAAATTTTGTAATTCTTGGCCATTTAAAACCTGCATAGGCTTCATCGTAATTTTTTACATTTAAAATAAATTCTCTTAAATCAAAAAATTTTTGAACATCTTCTGTTATCGGTTTCATAATAAAAAAGATTAGTTAGGGTTAAACATATAGATATCAATAATTTCCAAAATAAAACGATTTTACCCCTTTTAATATCACACTCATTTCCGCTGCTATATACGTAGATATTTCGTTTTGTTCAAGGCTAAACTTTTCAGGAACAAAATCGTATTTTTTTATGTTTATTTCAAAACTTTCACCCTTAAATAAATAAAAATTTTCATTTTCCGAAAGTTGATAAATCTGCTCCTCTTGTTTTAAATAAAGTGTATTTTCCGATTTGTCAAAATAATAGCCTTCGGTATTTTGCTCCCAATAATTTTTATCAAGAAATAAATGCGGTTTTTCTTTGTAGGGTGCCCCCGATGAAGGGCAAAAAGTATCGCAGTTTCCGCACTGATTACACCAATCAACAATATGTAAAATTTGATATTTTTGGGTAATTTCAAAAGTTTTATCTTCGATAAAACTTCCTTCGTTGCTTATTTTAAAAGTTTTTTTCTTAAAAGGTTCTATTTCAAACGAATGAAAAGCCGTATTCGGGCAAACTGTAGTACAAATATTACATACTTCATCGCAAAGCAAGCAGCGCTCTGCTTCTTTTATTGCCTGTTCTTTGTTCAGCGTAAAGCTAATTTGTTTGAAACTGTTTCGCTCATTTAAAGGCAATTCTGTATGTTCAACTTGCGGTATTTTGTAAGTTTTCTTACTCATCAATTCGGTGAGTGCTCCATTTTTCCTTTTCAGAGAATGTTCACGGGTATTAAAATCGATACCTTCTCTATTGATAATTTCTTGTGCAGCTTTGCGTCCGTTACCAACGGCTTCGATTACCGAAACACCACCGTTCAAAGCATCACCACCGATAAAAACATCCGGTATTTGTGTTTCAAAACTCCCTTGTTTTGTTTTTAATTCCCTTTCGGTCATAAAATCAATAGCAATATCTTGCCCCACGGCTGGAATAATAGTATCCGCTGAAATCTCAAACTCACTTCCTTCAATGGGTACGGGCTTTTGTCTTCCCGATTCATCTTTTTCACCCAATTTCATTTTCTGACAAATCAGCTTTTTTACTTTTCCGTTTTCGGATTTTATCGAAACAGGACTTATTAATTCCCTGATTTCAATTCCTTCGGCTATAACATCTTTGATTTCTTCGTAATTAGCCGGCATTTGTTTACGCGTGCGGCGATAGATAATAGAAACAGCTCCTTTGCCATCTAATAGCCGTTTTGCAGTTCGTGCTGCATCCATAGCCGTGTTACCACCACCGATAATCACTACATTCTTGCCTAAATTTATTTCCTTGCCGGCTTTTGCATCATACAAAAACTGCAAAGGGTTTAGTACACCTTCTGCATCAGCTCCTTCAATAGCAAATGCTCTTGCTTTTTGTGCTCCTACGGCAATATACACATAATCGTATTCTTTTCGCAAGGCATTAAATCGTTCTTTATCAATTTTTTGATTGTATAATATTTTTACTCCTTCCTCTTCAATTTGATTAATGTCTATGCTTTCCGCACTTTCGCTTATTCTAAACCTAGGTATGGCTGCTTGAACCATTCCCCCCGCTTTTTCTTTGCTTTCAAAAATTTGCACTTCAAAACCAGCCCTGTTTAAAAAATAGGCAGCCGAAAGACCGGCAGGTCCGGCACCGATAATTGCAAGTTTTTTACCGTTTTTTTGTTTGCTCCTGAAAGTATCTGCCACACAAGTTTCGGGATTGGTATGCAAATAATGTTGTTCGCTCACAAAACGTTTTATTTCTCTGATTAACAGCGGGCTATCATAATTAATACGCGTACATTTTGTTTGGCAAATATGGTCACAAACTTCACCGGTACTTACGGGAAAAGGATTGGTTTGCTTTATTACCTCAAAAGCTTTTTCAAATTCTCCGTGAGCAGTATAGTACATATAATCCGGAATGCCTTGATTGGTAGGGCAAGTATCTACGCAAGGTGCATGTATGCAATCAAAAGTGTTCAGCTTGCGCGATGTTTTAATACTCGGGTCTTTAAAAGTCTGTTTTTTATATTTTGGGTCTTCAAGCACCTTACCTGCATATAAATTCAAGTGTTCCAAGCAAGCTTTCCCTTTTTTATTATCCGGAATTTCATTAATATTTTCCAAATATTGATGTAATTTTCCGTATCCTCCAGGTTTTAAAATATCAGAACAAACCGTAACGGGATACATACCACAAGCTACTACTTCCTGAACATTAAAAGCATCAATTCCCGCCGAGAATGAAATGTCCAAACTACCCTTAAAGTCGTTTTGTAATTTACGTGCAACATTTACCGAGATAGGATGCAGTACTTTACCACTGGCATACATCATTTTTTCTTTTTCGGGAAAAACACCCTTATTATTTAAACTTTCAAGCGTATTGGTTAATTTTAAAGCAAATTCCAGCTTGTTTTTATCGGCAATTTTTTGTAATTTTTTAATGATTTTAAGCGCATCTGCATATTTAAGGTCATGCTCAAAAGCAATATCGGGAACTTGAGTTTCAAAGCCGGAATTTTCAATTATTTCAATTAAGTTTTCTTTGCCCAATAGTGTGGGATTAAGCTTAATGGCTGTATGCAGTTTTTTTTCTTTAAGCAGATATTCGCCGATTTGTTCAATTTCTTCGGGCGGGCAACCATGCATTGTTGAAAGTGTGATATTGTTTGAAAGGCAGGCAGGAATATTCAAATGAACTACCTCCGGGTAAATATCTTTAATTTCATTAATTTTTTGATTGAGTTCAATGCTGGCATCTTGCATTTTATCAAAAAACCATTGCACATTTGGGTTTTGAATACCTTTATAATCATAACCGACACTCATATTAAAAATAAAACCGCTTCGCGAAATATCCATCCCGAGTTTATGTTTCAGTATATGGATAATAATCCAGGCATTCAAATATTGGTCAAAAGATTGATTAATTTTCAACTCTTGCGACCATTCACAATTATAACCTTCGTCCTGCATATCAATGCAAGGCTTTGAAATGTCCAACTCATCAAGAGTTTGAACGGTTTTTAATTCGATAAAACGCGCTCCTGCCAGCCAAGCAGCTACAATATTTTGAGCCATTTGGGTATGTGGCCCGGCAGCAACTCCAACAGGGTTCTCTAACAACTGTCCATATCTTTTGATACGAAAAATATCCTTATCCGAAGGATAAAAAAATAATTTTTTAGCTACACTTAGAACAAAATCCGAATGCTCAATTTGATTCAGAATAATTTGTAGTAAATCTTTTAACGGAATAATATTAAATCTATCAGAAATCATTTTAAAATTTTATTAAAACCTAAATTGAGCGATTATCTACTTCAATAAGCACCAATCTATTGAGTTAAAAATATTTACAAAAAAAGATTCAAATACCAACAGATATTCTTACTTTTTTCTAAGCTTTTTAATCTCAATATCTTGACACTTCTTTTTGTACATAATTGCTCAATTTAGGTAAAAAAAGGGTATAAATATAGTAATAAATCACGATTTTATCGATTTTTGGAAATACAATCTATAGCCATTTTAAGGAATCAGAGTTTAAAGCCCGATTTTGCTTTTTAAAAAAATAAAGCTATTTTTGTCGCACAAACCAATATTTCAATGATTTATGGAAGAAGGTCCCTATCATTCGAGTTGTAACGGAAAAGTATTAACCTGTCTGTAAGGGGATTACCGTCTCTTTACAGACCCAATGTAAGGAGATGGAATTATGATTAAAATCTTTAAAACTTTCGGTGGATATACCGAAATTAATGAGATAGAGAAAAATTGCTGGATTAATGTTACCGCACCCACTCAAAGCGAAATTCAACGTATTATAAATGAGTTTAAACTTCCTGATGATATTGTAGAAGATATTTTGGACCCAGACGAACGTTCGCGTGTAGAATTTGAAGATGATTGGACGGTTGTTATTATGCGTATCCCGATAAGAACCCAAAATAACGGTATTCCTTTTCAAACCATTCCACTAGGTGTTTTCTTGGCAAAAGATTTTGTTTTGACCTTGTGTTTACGCGAAAACGAAATTTTACCTGCCGATAAACCTTCGCCATTTAAACGCAGTTATAAAGAAATTACCGACAATTATAATTTTATACTACGTTTGCTTTTACGTTCGGGTGATACTTATTTGCGTTATTTAAAACAGATTAATATTCAAGCATCGCGTATTGAATTAGAACTACAAGAAACGATTAAAAATGAGAAACTCACCCAGTTGTTAAAAATGGAAAAATGTTTGGTCTATTTTTTAACCTCCATAAAAGCAAATAAAATAGTATTTGCACGTTTGCGCCGTTCCAAAAAAATTAATTCCGAAATAAACGAAGATTTACTTGAAGATGCAGAAATTGAAAATTTACAGGCTTTAGAAATGGCACAAATCTATTCTGATATATTATCGGAAACTACCGAAACATTTGCATCCATTATTTCAAACAATATGAACGAAATAATGAAAAAGCTTACATTAATCTCGATTATCCTAATGATTCCTACCTTAATATCAGGAATTTACGGAATGAACGTACCCAACTATATTGAACATAATTATTGGTCATTCCCTGCTATTTTGTTCACCATGTTCATTCTTTCAGCTTGGGGCGTGTATTTATTCAGAAGAAAAGAGTGGTTTTGAAACTCAATATCCTATCAAGCATATTTTAGCAAAATTGAATGATTGGAATAAAGAGAATTGTTAAAATTTACAAATAGCATAAAAAAAGCTGCTCTAAAAGAGCAGCTTTTTTTTATTATCTATCTTCTAAACAAGACTACTCGTTGCTTAATTGTTTGTTTATCTGTTTTTAAAACGACAAAGTAAGTTCCATTAATAACATTTAAACTTAGTTTAGCATGACTTTCCGTTGTGTTTTTTGTCAAAAGTACTAAATTCCCTTTAACATCATAAACCCAAACCTGTCCAAGAATTGCATTTGGAACATCCGATTTTATATGAATATTGTTGCTTTCGGCAAAAATTTCAATTTTAGCATCTTTTTCAATTTCAAATTCATCTGAAGTAACGGTTTGAGTAAACTTAATCAAAAAGCGGTCTTCAAATTTACCCACATCAGAACTAAATGTATAATCCAAGCCTTTTAAACTCATGGTTTCCCCAGTGAGTTTATCTTCAAAAAAGGCCTCACGACCGTCTGTCAATACAAAATCATTCACGGTAAATGTATATGTTCCCGATTGATTCACAGAAAATCCTACAGGAATAATCAAATCATTATGAAAATCAGGAATTGAATTAATAGCACATTCAACAGTATCTGTTGCAATAGTATATATTTGCGGCATACCTTGTGTTGTACTAATTAATTTAAAAGCATCATAATCTTCGTCAAATTCAAACTTGGCATTCTGAACAAGCCGTATCATTGTTTCATCTGTATATCCATTCCCTTTTGACTTTAAGCGAATAACATTATTAGGTGCCGCTTTAATACTTTTTTTCCAGAAAGCATGTGTGCTTGTAGTTCTTGCACTTAAAGGCATTGTTAATGTACCTACTTGATTATCTGTATCAGGAACACCTTCTTTCACTTTTACAAAAAATCCTTGCATTGGCGGAATTATACTTGTAGCATCATTAACCCCAATGCCACCGTCTTGAGCACCGTTAGGATCGCCGGCAGGAACATAATATGAATAATTAGTACCGTTCCAGAAATAAATTGAATTATAAAGATTGGTTTTTGTCCAACCGGATGCATCCCAATCTAAATATGCAGGAAACGGATTACCTACTAAATTCCAACCGCGCTGTAATACAATTGCTTGGCTGCTACCTGTGTAAGTAAGTGTTTTACTTTTATCTCCGGTATTAAAATCTCCACAAGTACTTCTATCAAAAATTACTGTTGGATTTTTGTCAAAATAAGCTGCATAACCGGTCATAATTGCCATATTTCCATTTTCTTCGTGCCATGCAGTTGCTCTCCAATCCGCATTTTCATCGGTTTCATCATACCAATAAAAATTATGATTATAATAAGGTGCAGAAGCAACACTTTTGAAAATATCAGCAGGTGCTGCTGTTGTTGGCGATGATACATAATGGTATTTCCATCCGCTTAAATAAAGTTCCGTATAAACATTTGCATTTGTTCCGTAGCTAATTACATCGTTATAAATAAGCGATGCATTACCGTTAACATCCGAATTTAGTCTTAAAGTACCATTAATGGTTAAACGACCGTTTGTAGTTAATGATTTTAAGGGGTTGATATTCAAACTTGCATTCGCATCAATAGTTAATTGTTTTACTTGTGCATCAATATTAATTACAGGCTGATTTGCCGGTGCAGCCGGAATAATTGCATTCTTTACTGCTGTTGGAACACCTCCCGTCCAGTTAGCAGGGTCATTCCAAACAGTCGATACATTACCGTTCCATTTGGAATAGCTGTGCAGCGGATTGTCGCCATTTGTTGAACCAAAAGTAAGAGGACCGTAACTACTTAAACTGTTCCCGGATATAATATTACCTGCTAATACAGTTCCGCTAGTGCCGCCGTTGGTCAAATCTTCCCATTGCCCGCTAATGTATTCCACTACGGTTAATGTTGTAAGATTATCAATTTCAGACTCGGTGCCATCTTCCCAATACAAACTCACAACCGGATTCGCCGTACCCGATGTACGGTTAAAATCCCAATATTCGTAATTACTTATATGATCAACTCCTACACCTACCGTAGTGGCATCGGAATATGATTGTTGATGGTATTGAGCCACAAAGGTAGCTGATGAAGCTAAACCTGAAATTGCCAAACGCGCAAACTTAGCACCATCGCCCAATGGAAATACAAAATCAGTACTTCCTGTTCGTGTAATAGGTCCTGACACATAACTTGAAGAGCTGTTTCCGCCGGATAAAACAACATTTGCACCAATATACATCATTTCATTTGCACTTGTTTCTATTACTCCCTGCGTCATTGACCAATTTGTTCCTGAAAGGCTGATATTTCCGTATAATAAAACTTGCGG
>JALSLF010000461.1 GCA_026988445.1 Bacteroidales bacterium | reverse complement strand
TTGTTAATTTAATCGTGTATTGAGCAGATATATTACTCAAAAATATTGCTATAATAATAAATGTCGAAAATATTTTTTTTGTCATAATTATTAATTTTTATGTTTAACTTTGAATATAAACGCAACAAATATAGTAAATAATATAATATTGGGAGATTGTTATATTGTTGAATTGTTGGGCTGCTGGTGGCTGGTAGCTGGTGGCTGGTTAAAATAACTCATTAAACTCAAACTCTCAACTATTAAACTACTCTTCAACTCTCAACTATTCAACTGCAAAAGGTGCTTATCTTAAAATTTTACGTACAAAGGCTACTGTAAAGTAGGACATTAAAAACAAACCGATAAATCCTTCAATACCGGAAAGCCAACGGATATGTCCTGCGGGATAATAATCGCCATAACCAATTGTGAGAAAGGTGATTGCGCTGTGGTAAAATGCTTTTTGTATTAAACCTAAATCGCGCGGATCGCCTTCGGCAAAAAGAGATGAAATAATTTGTGAGTTTGATGAAATTTCAGGAATAAAAATGTAAATTAAACTGAATGCAAAAAATACAACGGTCATACTCATCAGTACACGTATTGGGTCAGTGGCATATTTACCTATTTTATCAAAAATCAACCATCGTGCAAAATACCCAATATGTGCTCCTAAGCGCTGAATTAATTTATTTGTTTTACCGGTTTCCAGTAAATAATCAGATTCTACACGTTTAAATTCAACATAGGCTTTGTCTTCATAGTCATATTGTCCGATTAAATTGTAGTTTTCTTTTAGTACACGAAACTGCTCTGCTTTATTCAGGTAGTTTGTGTTTTGTTGATGAATAAGTTGTTTTACGTTGTTTTGTTCCCAATCGATATAGATACGTCCCAGTAAACGGATGCCCGATAAATCCAATGCCTTAATATTTGTTTTATAGTCTGCCGAGTCGATATCGATTATATCTTTTACAATGGTATTTGATAAATCCAGTTTTCCACATTCTTCAACACGCAAATCGAAATAGTTATTCATTTGTGAAGATTCAAGGGAAAGTAATCCGAACTTAGATTGTTTAAATGAAACTTTTCCTTGCCCGAAGTTTACATCATCAATAATTAATTCGGCATTTCTAAAATCAGCCATTTCAAAATTAAACACACCTAAACCAAAAATTGTTCTGCGAAAAGTGATTCTACCTTTTTTTAGTTCACTGGCTTCAAAAATAACTTCACCATCGCCAAATAGTGCCCGGTTAAAAGTAATTCTGCCAATACCGAAATCTACCGCCCTAAAATCAACGTTTCCGCCCGAAAAGTTTGTTCGCTCAAAAATTACATCGCCAATTCCAAAATGTGCATAGTGAAAATCGAGCTTACCTTCACCAAAATTTGCTAATTTAAAACTTAGTTTGCCGTTACCAAATTCTGTTCCTGCAAAAGAAACATCACCTTCGCCAAAATCGGCACTGATAAAAGATACATCACCGGCACCAAATTCACAACGGGTAAATTCTACTTTTCCGGTTCCAAAGTAGGTGTTTCTGAAATTTACATCGCCATCGGTAAATTCTACTTTTTCAAAAATTACATCGCCAATTCCAAAATGAATTTTTGAAAAATCTTTACGTCCTTTTCCAAATCGTGCTATCTTAAAAGATACTTTGCCTTCGCCAAACTCCGAACCTGAAAAACTTATATCTCCTTCATTAAATTCGGTATTTAGAAACAGTACATCTCCAGCCCCAAAATGAATATTCTCAAATTTTTTAGATCCTTTTAGAAAGATTACATTTTTAAATGAAAATACCCCATTTCCAATATTTGCATGTGAAAAAATAAAATCGAGTTCATGAAAAAGAGAATTATCGAAGAAAACAGCTTCTACAAAATGTGAATTATTAAATAATACTGTATCCGTACCGGTAAAAATACAGTTTTGAAAATGGGATGTTCCTTTAAAATTTAAAAAACTAAAATCCAGTACTCCACCACCATTTGAATTATCAAAAATTGTATTATTGGCTGAAAAGTTATGAATATCAATTAGTTCGTTACTATTCTTGTTCCGGCTCTGCCTGTAATCTGCAATGGAAAAATTGGATATATAACAATCATCAATGCAAATATTTACTTCATCATCAATTTTTTTATAGACTTTGTCGGCAGTGATATATGCCAATAAAACTTTATCAATTTCATCATTATTTTTAATGAAAGTTATTTCAACCGTTTTGTTTGCTTTTACTTTATCCGTTTTAAATGGTTTATCAATAATTTTAATTAAAAATTTATCAAAATCGCGTGTCATATTTTAATTGGTAAATTGGATAATTAGTTATTGGATAATATATCTTTCCCGATTAAATAAAGAATGTATGATTCAATAGTTTATTCATTTATGGTTTTTAATTCCATTTTTAAATCGAGTAATTCGCGAAACCGAACGGCTGTGGCGAGCATATCTTCGTCTTCTTCTTTATAATACCATTTTACAATGATATGATATTGAGAACAATAATCTTTAATCTTTTTCAGCACTTTAAAGATTTGATGAGATGATGCCGTGTTTATATGCTCAAATTTAAACTCAAAAACAGTTAAATTATTGGGTTTTTCAAAGTAGGAGTCTAACCAATTAAGTACGGGTTTATAGAACTCCTCGGCATTTGAAGGAATGGAACGTCCTTTAAAAAGGAAAACATTTTCAGCCGGTATTAATTTAATTGCCGGTCGGTCAAAAGATTCTTTACTGATAAACGATTCTTGGCGTTTAAAAAATTTATTAACTTTTACTTTAACGGAAAAGAAATGAAAATCATCATCAATATTAATAAAACTGTAATCCAAATTATGCTGACTGCGCAATTTTAAGTCGATTAAACCCAAACCGGTACTTGTATTATCACTGCCCGATTCCGGGTCGAGCAACATTGTATCGTACCATTGATTTAACTGTTTTTCGTTAAATACATTAACCTTGTCTAAATGTATTTTTAGTTTGCTCACATTTTTTGATTGAACAAAATTGCCGGTATTTAATAAAAAGTGGTCGGCATTTTCAACAATATAAAAAATACCGTAATGACCACCAATACCATTTATTACATAATAAGCAGAGTGTTTTACAAGATTTTGTAAAAGTTCAACCATTATATTATAGGTTTTGCTTTTTAACAAAACCGTATCTTTCATTTGTTTTTCAATAATACCCAAAAGGTCCACCAAACTGTGCTGATTAAACATACCGCTGTAATTGAGTACTATGTTTTCAACATTTAAAATGTTATGCAAATCAATAATATTATCCAACGAGTGATTTACATTAACGGTTTCCCCTTCGGGTTTTTCTTCAAAAGGAATTTCGGTGAGGAGATAAAAATAGTAGTAATCTTCGTTTATTTTCCTGAAATTATATGATAGTTTTCCTTTTGATTTACGTGCCATTTCAATTAAACCCAATCCGGCACCTCCTTTTTCGGAAAGTTTTCCTCCGTCTAAGTGCATTTTATAATACTCGTTAAGTTCTTCACGGTTTAGTCGTTGAACAGTCTCAATTTGCGATTGTAATAGCTCTATATTACTCCTGTGAATTAAGTTACCGGTAGTAATATAATAGCTGTATTTTTTTCGTTGAAGAACAAAAAATCCCGGTTTAACCGGAATATCATCCGTGGTTAAGTCCTGATGACGAGTAATGTTTTGTAATCCTTCAACCATTACAAAATACACTCTTTTTTTTATTTTTAATTTCTGTTCCGACATTTTCAGGCTTTCTTCAGCCAAAGAAAGAATGTTGTCAGTAATATCGATATTAAACTCACCCCGATAGATATATTCAAGGTTATCTTGCTGAGTATCAATAAATAGTTTGTAAGCTAAGGAATCAGTCTCTTTCACTTTTGTTCTAATAAAGTTAATAATTATGGTTCTTAAAATTAATACATTATTTTATATTAAAAAAATCCATATTAATTAAGTAGCTGAAATTATTTGTAATTACCTGCAATTTCTTTACCAAAACACATATAATGAGATTGTTATATTGTGATAATTATTGTAAGTGACTTTTTTACAAATATTTACGGGGAAATTTGACTATCAAGCATTTTGTTCGGACAAAGAAAATGTTTTTGTATATTTACATCTTTAAATAGCGGAAAATCAGTTTGGCTTATTTATTGAAAAAGATTTAAACGGTTTTTGGATTCGCGTATTAATAATTTTTTGTTTTGCATAAAATAAAAGCGTTTTAGCATATATGGATAAAGAAAACAGATATTACGATAGGGAACTAAGTTGGCTTTCGTTTAATTTTCGGGTTTTAGAAGAGGCAATGGACGAACATTTGAAGCTTTACGACCGTATAAATTTTTTAGCCATTTATGATTCTAATTTAGATGAGTTTTATAAAGTCCGTGTGGCATCTTATCGTAGTTTATTAAGTTTGGGTGCTAATCAACTCGAAAAATTAGACTATAATCCGCAGGATGTTCTGGAAAGTATAAATAAAGAGGTTATCCGGCAGCAAGATATTTACGAACAAGTTTTTTTTGATAAAATTCTTCCGGAACTTAGAAAGCATAATATTATCTTGGTACAAGATAATATTTTAAATGAAGAACAAACGGAATTTGTAAATAAGTTTTTTCTGCAAGAAATATTACCGGATGTTTTACCGGTATTACTGACCGAAGGCGATGTTTTATCTTTTTTGCAGGACAATAAACTGTATCTTGCCGTTAAACTTTTTAAAAAGAAAAAATCAAAGAAAAAAAATAACAATCAGGAGATAAAACTGAATAAACGCCCCCAATATGCAATTGTTAAAGTTCCCAGTAAACGTTTAAAGCGTTTTATTCAACTACCGAGAGCAGGAAACAGGCACTACATCATGTTTCTTGATGATATTATCCGCATTGGTTTAAAAATTTTATTTCCCGGATATAAAGTAGATTCCAGCTATTGTATTAAGATATCCAGAAATGCAGAACTTCCTATTGAAGATGAATTTAAAGGAAATCTGGTAGAAAAAATACGTAAAGGATTATCAAAAAGAAAAACCGGAATGCCTGCACGTTTTTTATACGATAAAAATATTCCTGAGGATTTTCTTCGATTATTAAAAAAAGCATTTAACCTGCATAAAAACGATTTGGTTCCCGGACTAAAATATCACAATTTATTTGATTTAAGAGATTTACCAAATCCTACAAAAATAAAACTAAAAAGCGAGGATACGCCAAAACTGAAACATCATGAAATAGACCATTCGGTACCTATTTTAAAATTAGTAAAAGACAAAGAGTTTATGCTTCATTTACCTTATCATTCTTATGATCCTGTATTGCGCTTTTTTAATGAAGCAGCTCTGGAACCAAAAGTTGAAGAAATTAAAACTACACAATATCGTGTAGCAACTAATTCTGCTATCGTCAGTTCACTAATTAGTGCTGCCCTAAATGGGAAAAAAGTTACTGTTTTTGTTGAGTTTAAAGCACGTTTTGACGAGGAAGCAAACTTGAATTTTGCCGATAGAATGAGAAAAGCCGGAATAAATATTATTCCCAGCCTTCCGGGTTTAAAAGTACATGCTAAAGCAGCCCTGGTAATGATGCGACCAAGTATTAAAGACGGTAAAAGAAAAGGTATTGCTTTTTTAAGTACCGGAAATTTTAATGAAAAAACGGCAACCTTATATGCAGATCATGGTTTTTTTACTTCAAATCCGGAATTTATTGATGAAATCAATAAAATGTTTAACTATCTGGAAAAACCTTATGTAAAAGTAGATTTTAAACATTTTTTGGTTCCGAAATTTAATTTAAAACAAGAGTTTAGAGCAAAAGTAGAACGTGAAATTGAACATGTTAAGCAAGGGAAAAAAGGCTATTTATTGTTTAAAATGAACAGTCTTGAAGACCGTAAAATGATTGATTTGTTTTACGAAGCAAGCACCCAAGGTGTTAAAATAGACCTGATTATCAGAGGTATTTGCCGTATTGTACCCAATCGTCCGTTTAGCAAAAACATAAGGGTAATACGTATTGTTGATAAATACTTAGAACATGCCCGGGTTTTTGTTTTTTACAATAATGGCAAAAATGATATTTATATTTCATCTGCCGACTTAATGAAAAGAAATTTGAATAGGCGAGTAGAGCTAATGGTTCCTATTTATAATGAAACCATAAAAAAGGAACTTTTGGATATTTTAGATATACAATTAAAAGATAATGTGAAAGCACGTATTTTAGGAAATAATCTATACGATTGGAAAAAACCACCTGCCGGCGAGAAAGCAATTAGAGCACAAATTGAGATTTATAATTATTTAAGTAGCTTATCAAAGAATTTAGATAATTCATAAAACTAGATAAAATAACTTATTGCTTGGAATAATTTTTGAAAACAAACTAGATAAATTATTTAAAAATCTAAAAAAATGAAAAAAGTACTTTTATTAATATTGATTTTATTTGTAACTAAAACTTCGTATATTATAGCGCAAGGCAATACTATTGGTTTAGACGACAGTAAAAAATATGTTTTTTGGTTTTATGTTAAAGCAGAAATAAAAATGGACAGAGAGTTGCACATGCCTATATATACCGTGAGGCGTGTGGGAAAGGAAATTAAAGGAGGTACCTTAAAAAAATACAACAGAGATGTTTGGCGAAATATTAACGGAGGCAATCAATTATGCATTGGTCCTTTTTCCTCGCTAGAAGATGCCAAAACAGCAAATAAATGCTATAATTTGGGTAGAAAAAGTGATGCCGCTATGCAAAAAGAAATTGAAAATACCGTGGATACTACCGATAATACTTATTACTGGTACACATTAGAATTTGAAATAACAAAAAGAACACATCGCTATCTTTTATCTAGAATTCCTGCTGCTGTTTCAGAAGGTTCATTAAAAGCTTTCAAAGAAACTTTATGGTCTTTGCTTCATATGGAGCAGAAAAAATTAACTATAGGACCTTTCACTAGTCAAGAAGATGCAGAAATTTCTAAAATGATTAACAGAAACGAAGAAAGTTTGAAGAAAATCAAATAATTAATCCATATTTTCACATTTTTTTGTATATTTGTTATATACACTTTGTCACGAACCTTAAATACTAGCACAATGGAAGTTATCAAAAAAAAGAAAAAGGTAAAAAAGCTTAAATTCAACGACATAATTCTAGTTCCAACGGATTTTTCCGAGGTATGTGAAAATGCAGTATCTCATTCAATTGGTATTGCAAAACACATTAAACACAAAATCGTTCTTTTGCATATTGTTAATGAAGATACTAAACAGTATTTAGAAGACAATAAGTTAGCAATTAGTAATATTGAAGAAAAGCTGAAAGAACAAGTTGAAAGTATTTATAAAGAACACAATGTTGAAGCCAGCTATCTTATAAAAGAAGGTAAGCTTTTTAAGCAAGTGCAAAAAGCAGTAAGCGAAGTAGGTGCAAAAATGATTGTATTGGGAACACACGGAAAAGTTGGTTTTCAAAGAATTACCGGTAGCTATGCGTTGAAAGTAATTTCACGAACGAATGTCCCGACAATTGTTGTTCAGAAAAAAGGTTTACATCGACCTTATCAAAATATTGTTTTCCCGGTTACTACCGATACTCAAGACCGGCAAAAAGTAAACTGGGCAATTTTTATTGCAAAAATATTTGATGCTACCATTCATATTTTTCCGCGTAGAGAAAGTGAAAAATATCAAAAAAAGAAAATTATGTCGGTGGTTAAACAAATTAAAATTATTTTTGATAAACACGGAATTAAATATGTGGATAAAGTTTCGGAAGAAGGTGCCGGTAATTTTGCAAAACAAGTTATCGATTATGCAGTTATTAACGAGGCTGATTTGATTATGACTATGGTGAGCTCAGAACGCTTTTTCCATTTCTTTGATTCGCAAGACGAACAAATTATTTTTAATACATCACAAATTCCGGTTATATGTATTAATCCGGTTACGGTTAAAAAGGCTTCTTGGCATTAACAAAGAATACCGATTAACGATTTTAGATTTATTTTTGCTTTTTGAAACATTTGTAAGTAGTTTTTAACTTCAAAAATCTAAAATCGTTAATCAGTGTTCGATATTCAACTTTATATTCGCTAGGGTATTTTTATTTAAGATATTAAAAAAGGGAGCGTTTAGTCTCTCTTTTTCGCTTTTAGATTTATTTTTGCTCTTTGAAAATCTGTAAGTAGTTTTTAACTTCAAAAATCTAAAATCGTTAATCAGTGTTCGATATTCAGCTTTATATTCGCTAGGGTATTTTTATTTCCTAAATTTAAAGGTATTAAAAAAGGGCTTTCAAGCCTCTTTTTTTATTTTTGTTCTTTTTTCAAAATGCGGTGCATCTCCCCATTCTCCATAGCCGATATCATCGCCCGAAATGGTGATGCGTGCTTCTAAACAATGGGTACATTCATCGGCGCCTTCGTCAATACAAGGTTTGTTTTCATACAGTTGATAATTTTCCCGGTTAATAGTAGGGGTGATGTTGGGCATAATAATATTTGCACCTACTTTTAGGGCTTTTTCTCTTCCAATAGGGTCAATTGCTTGCAATGCTGTGGCTGCGGCGATATTAATATCTTTCATCATAATGCGCAGGATAGCAATCATTTTCAGTGTTAAATTAAAACGTTCTTCCAAAGGAAGAAGCAAGTTGCGGTGTTCATACAAAGGTGTTTCCGTATGCTCTATATAGGGTCCCATACCCACCATGTCCACATCAAATGCTTTAAAAAACAGTAAGTCATCTGCAAGATGTTCGTAAGTTTGAAAGGGTAAACCAATCATAACACCCGTGCCGGTTTGATAACCTGCTTTTTGCAAGTCATACAGAGCATTTAAGCGGGTATCAAAATCGTGCATTTTATTCTGTGGATGTATTTTATAGTACAGTTCTTTATTACTTGACTCTATACGTAAGAGATAGCGGTGCGCACCTGCATTATACCAACGCCGGTACGTTTCTAAACTTTGTTCACCTAACGAGATGGTAATACCAATTTTACCCTTGGTGATTTTTTTTGCTTTTATTAACAGTTGCTCTATTCGTTCAATAAATTGTTTATCAGCCCGTTCTCCCGATTGGAAAACAACCGAACCGTAATTATTCTCATAGGCAAATTTAACGGCTTGCAGAATTTGTTCATCGCTTATATCATAGCGTTGCACATTTTTATTGCTTGCACGTATTCCGCAATAATAACAATCTTTTGCACATATATTAGAAAATTCAATTAATCCGCGATAATAAGTTTTTAAACCGACAAAATCTTTTTTAACTTGATTTGCTTTAGCAAATATCAATTGGCGCTCTTCTTTATTTGCTTGTAATAGCGTAATAATATCACCTTTGCTAAATTCCTTTTTTTCAAGTATTTTCTTTATTTTTTCGCTCATAGCTTACGGAAATGAATTTTGTACAAATAAACGATTTTATTGCGAAATAAAAAATGAGAAAAGTCACTTTGTAATTTTAGGCTAAAGCCTTTTTATTTATTGTTTTATCTTCCTTATGCTAAAACATTAAGCTATTGACAATTTTTTTTGCAGATTTATTAAAACCTAAATTGAGCAATTATCTAATTTCTGAGCATTGCTTTGCACAATTTCAGAATATCCTTTTCGCTATGCGTTGCGTTTAGCACAATGCGTGTATATCTGTCGGCATCCGGCGAAGGATAATTGAATGCCGAAATTTCAATATTTTGCTTTAACAATATATTGTACAGTTTATGATTTTGCGTTGAAAATACAGGAAAATCATTAAAATAGCTAAATTGAAATTTATCTTGTATATTGCGTAAAAATAAATCAATATTATTTTTTAAAATTTTTCGATTTTGTGTATAAATATGTTCCGATTTCAGAAATGCATGTAAATATGCAGGAACCATTGGCGATGCACCACCAAATAAACTGCTTGTTTTGAGTTTATTGATTATTTTTTCAGATGCTAATACAATGCCGCCCGGCAGTCCCCATGCTTTGCCTAATGAGCTGATTACAATCCGTTCAATATTTTCCTTATCCGGTAATTCATTATATATACCGGCACCTTCTTTTCCTAAAACACCAAATCCGTGCGAGTCGTCAATTATTAAAGTTACAGAAGTTTGTTCGGCAAGTTGATTGATCCAATCAAAATTATATTTATTAACGAGTAGCGGATTTACCGAATTGGATAATATAATCAGTGGCTTTTTTTCTTTCTTAACTTTTTCTATAAGCTTTGTTTGCCATAAATCAAAACTTATATTTTTTGAATGTTTAGGTGGAGATAGTGCAGGATGTACATCGGGTGCGTAAATAAATTCTTTATCTTTATCCAAAATATTTAGTACTGCCATGCCGGAAAGTGTTCCTGATGTAAAAGTTAATGCTGCTTCTGCTTTTGCTGTTACGGATAAACGTTTTTCGGCAGCAAAATACAAATCCGCAAAACTCCCCGATAAGCGTGAGCCGCCAAAACTACTGCCGTATTTTGATAAACCTTCGATTAAATAGTTCCTGAATTCTTCATTTTGAGTTATTCCCAAATAATCAGTTCCTTTAAAAAACAAGTTTTTATCTTCTGTTTTTCT